>JANMLE010001314.1:0-2849 GCA_031372385.1 Planctomycetota bacterium
GCTTCGCCGCGTGTCCCGGCGGTGATCATGCCGTCGGGCGAGATCGCGGCCGACGTGTCGTTGTTCGAAAGGTACAGGGCCAGCGTCGTCACATCGCGATCGGTCCCGTCCGAATACTTGGCCCGGGCCGTCACCTGCTGCGTCACACCCTGACCGTCGAGGACGCCGTCCTTCGGGTACAGATCCAGCGCGATGCAGGTGGCCACGTCGGCCGCATCGCGCGGACAGCCCGCGTTGATCCAATCCACGACGGTCTGGCACAGTTCCGATTCCTTCTCGAACCGCTTCCCCCCGGTGTGAGGCACAACGCCGATCGATTTTTCGATCATCAGGCTGGCCTCGGGGACCGCGAAGTCGATCCGCCGGCCGGGCATTTCGCGGGTGATGCGGTTGTAGTCGCCATCGGGATCAAAGCCGAACAGCGACAGGCGGAACCCGTCCTTGCCGCGGGCGGCCCCGTGACAGCTTCCGGTGTTGCAACCCGTCTTCATCCAGATCGGCATCACATCGAGTTTGAAGCTGATGGCCCGCGTTTCCGCGGCGCGTTCCACCTTGACGGGCACCGTCAGCATCTGTCCGCCGAACTCCACCTTCAACTCGGTCTGCCCGTCGGCGACGGGATAGAACGTCGTGCCGTCACGTCGAGAGATCGCCGGATTGGCCAGCGTGAACGTCGCCTGCTTGCTGACATCGTGCGTGATGCCGTCGGCATGTACCGCCTGCACGACCACCAGTTGGCGGTCCTTGTTCGTCGTGAGGTTGATGTCCGTGGGATAGACGTTGAGCTGCACCAATGGCGACTGCGCCACAGCCGCTGTCCCCATGAGGCAACTCACGGCCAACGCCAAGACTGCATTCAGCATCGAAATCCGCGACATGTCAGCGATCCTTCAAGGCACTGCGAGGTTTGTCTTCCGCAGGATGGTGATTCAAGACTTCTGTGCTTCGGTCGGATGTCCGGTTGTTGACACCCTCGCCGACGCGTTTTGAAGTTGCGCATTGGGTCGTTTTGTAGCTGAATTCGCAAGAATTCAGATTGAGGAATCGAACCGAAATCGTCTGAATTCTTGCGAATTCAGCTACCTCCACGAAAACATCTCAACTTCAAAACTCACGCTTCGGGTTAGTTTCCGCCGGCCGGTTTGGCTTCCGTTACGGCGGGCGCGCCGCCTTGGCCATCCAGCCGTTGCTTCTGTTCCAAACGCAGTTGTTCCAACCGAGTCAATCGTTTGGCTTGGACCGGTACCGGTTGAGGCGGCGGAGCGGGCTGCCCCTGAGCGACCGGCATCGGAGCGACCTTCGGTGGCAACGGCTTGTCGACGCGAATCGCGCCGGTGCCGAGGTTGTGAATGATCGGCTCGCCGTTCTCGGTCACCACGACCTGGCAGAACAGCGCTTTGTTGTTGCCGGGGTTGGCGTCCGCTTCGGCCTTCACTTTGAAGACCAGTTCCTTGACGTCCTTGTTGAATTCGGCCGGAGTCGTCGTGACCTTGTTCGGCAGGCCGAGCAACTGGACGGTCGCGTTCCCCTCGAACGGCTTCGCGGCTTCGACTTTGATGACCAGTTCCGTTTCGGCACCCAGCTCGACCGCGGCGGATTCATAAGTGAACTTCAGATACGACTCGGCGATCCGCAGGTTGACGAAGGGTGAACAGACCATCACCGGTCCGCTGCCCACGGTCGCTTCGCCTCGCACGGCAATCTTGTGCTCCTTGACCTGGGCGTTGCCGGCCGCGTTCAAACTGATCAGAGCTTCCATCTGACCCTCGGCGATCGAGATCTCGCGACTGGAATTCATGCCGTTGGGATTCAGCAGCACTTCGATCTTGATCGGTGCCTTGAAGTCCCCCTCGCGCGTCGCGATGACTTTCAGCGACATCTGTCCCCCCTGAACGAGTGGCACCTTGGGCTCGACGATCTGAAGCGAGAACGGCACTTTCTGGGTGACCGCCACCGCCAAGGCCTGGGTTCGTTCACTCCAGAACGGGTTGTTGTTCTGACCGCGAACCAAGACGGTGGGCAGACGCACAAACCCGGTGGGCGGAGTCGGATTGGCGGGATCTTCGAGCGTCGCGGCCAGTTGACCGAGCTTGCCTCCAACGGCCGCATCGGGGGCGGCAGCCAGAATCACCTGCATTACATTCTGATCGGCCGACATGCCGAACGATTCGACGACCACTCCAGGCGGCAGGTTTTCACCCTTGATCACCAACGGCCCGCCGAAATTCTGGCGGCTCGCGTTGATCAACAGTGGGAACCGGTTCCCTTGGGGGATCGCCATTTTCGGTTCGACGTATTGCACGAATTCGTTGATGCCCAGTGCCAACGTCGCAACCACGGGAGTCAACTCGATCCGGTAATGAAAGGCGTCGCCACCGCGCCGCAGATGATCGCGGACTTCCATGAAGTACTCGCCATCCGCGGGAACCGCGAACCGAATGAAACTGTCGGGACCGCCGGTGTCATCGTTGCTCGTGATGACCCCACCCTGCGCGTTGTAAAGGATCAGGACCGAATCGAGTTCCGAACGAATCCGGCGGGCGTAAACATGGATGTCGATGTTCTGACCTTTGGTCGCCGTGAAGCCGTAGAAGTCGACATCCGTCTTGGAAGCGAGCACACCGTTGAAGGCGACCATGCCGACAGCTTTGGTCGCCTGCTGGATGGTTTCATTCGGTTCCACCTCGACCGAGTTCTCGTGGCTCGTCAGCCGGAACTGCATGCCCGAGGGAGCACTCCCCTTGTCATCCTGCGGGAAGATTTCATAGTCCGAGTCGCCCGTCGCCGGCAGGTCGAATTCGCGGGTGAACTCACCCGCCACATCACCGAGGAACCGGACCGCCACCTTG
>JANMLE010000070.1:0-3506 GCA_031372385.1 Planctomycetota bacterium
GGCCGATCGCCGAAGCTGTCTCCGGCGGCGAAGACGATCTTCAGTGCAGCGCCACCGAGTTCGGCCGACTTCTCGATCGTCATCTTGGTTTGTCCGTCGCTCCCCGTGTCATTGGGGATCTGTCCCTTGGCGGGACTGAGCAACGCGGCGCTGCTTTGGCTGGCGGGTGCCTGACCGAGCAGAACCCCGCCGGACAGACAGGCAACGGCAATCCAAACACAGAGAAATCGGCGGCAATCAATCACAGTGAGGCTCCTCGGGACTGGCAAATCGTTTGGGCAAGTCAATCAGCCGCAGGGCGCTAGCCCCGGTTCGGACAACTTGCCTGACCGAGAACCGGACGCTAGCGCGTTCCGGCTGATCCCGCCAGGAAAAACTGGTGATACCCGGCTCCCTGAAGATCCGAGTATCCATTGGCAGCGGCGGCCGGGGGAATGATAATCCGATCCGCAATGTTTCCCCACCTCGACCGTCATCCGTTTGAAAGGATCTGTGCATGAGCCCCGCAATGATTCGCCGAGTTGTCCTGGGAGTGTGTGGCTGGCTGTTGTTGTCGCAGGCACCGGCGTCGGCGCAAGAGACCGTGACGCTGCCGAAGGCGACGATCGATGGCACGGGACTCGGCTGGCGCGAACTCGGTGAGGCGGACTTCGTGAATGTGAACACCGATCCCGACACGTGGACTTGGAAGGACGGCGTCGTCCACTGCACCGGCAAACCGGTCGGCGTCACCCGTTCGCAAAAACCGATCACCAACTTTGAACTGGTGGCGATGTGGCGGCATCTCAAGCCGGGTGGAAACTCGGGGATCTTCGTCTGGGCGACGGAAGAGGCGCTGACCAACCTCAAGCCGAACTCATTGCCACCCGGCGGCATCGAAGTGCAGGTTCTCGATCATGGCTATGCCGAGCAGTACGAAAAGTCGAGCGGCAAGAAGGCGGACTGGTTCACCACGCACGGCGACGTCTTCCCCGTCGGCAAGTCCAAGATGGTCCCGTTTCCGCCTGTCGCCCCGAACGGTTCGCGCAGTTTCCCCCGCAAGAACCTGAGCAAGGGGGTCGGCGAATGGAACCACTACTACGTCCGGGCCATCAATGCCGAAGTCCGGTTGTGGGTCAACGGCGAGGAAGTCTCGGGCGGCACCAAGTGCGAACCGAGCACCGGATACTTGTGCCTGGAGTCGGAAGGGGCTCCGGTCGAATTCAAGAACCTGCGGATCCGCGAACTGCCGTAGACCGGCAGCGCTCATTTAGCTGCTTCGTGGTTGAAGGTTAGGACTGTTCGAGAATTAACTGTCGCATTGTCGCGGATCGCTCTGCGATCAGAACGTTGGATCGGGGAGCGACCCACGACAATAATTTCTCGAACGGTCGTTAACGACAACTCTTCAGCCCGGAGGGCGGTAGATGGTTGCCCACGGCGCGAGCCGTGGGTTGGGTGGCGAAGAGGCCGCATTAGCCCGGAGGGCGACACTTCGATGAACCTTCCTCTTCCTTCGATGTGTCGCCCTCCGGGCTGGTTGGAGACTGCTGCCGATCTCCCACGGCTTGCGCCGTGGGCTAGCATCTGCCGCCCTCCGGGCTGAAACCACCCGGACCACTGTTGGTCAGCGCTGTAGGTCTACCGTAGTCCCGTCGCTCCGCAGACGGGACGTGCCGCAACGAGCGTCCACGAATGGGTGTGCCGCCCCTGCAACGGTCCCGTCGGCGGAGCGACGGGACTACAGTACTTTTGCCGCGAACGGCAAGATTGCACGTCCGAACACGGGCGTCGATTCCTCACCCGTGGTGCGGATCACCGGCCCCGAGCGGATCGAAACGGGCTGGTGGCGCGGGCCCGATGCGAAGCGGGACTATTACCGCCTGGACCTGGCCAACGGCGCCGCGCTGTGGGCCTTCATCGATCGAGACACCGGCGGTTGGTTCTTGCATGGTCTGTTCGTCTGAGAAAGAGAAGCTTCGGAGCGGCATGGCGTGGTTCGTAGCTGAACTCGCAAGAGTTCAGAGGATCGCCGAGACCGGCTGAATTCTTGCGAATTCAGCTACGTCGAACAGCAACGTGAATTTGCAATTCGCTCAAAGTGAGTGCCATTCGGCGCGAGCCCCGGTGCTGAAGACCAACACGTTCATTCCCCTCCCATCGTGTCACATCATGCCCGAACAACCCCACCCCAAGATCCGAACGCCAGCGACACCGGCCAACCAACCGCCGCCGGTCGATGCCCGGCACTTCGAGCTCCACACTCCGCACTACGAACTCCACACTCCGAACTCGACGTCTCTTCCCCCATCCACGTCGTACGCCGAGCTTCACTGCCTGACGAATTACTCGTTCCTGCAAGCCGCCTCACATCCTGATGAACTGGTGCAACGGGCGGTCGACCTGCAACTCGCGGCGCTGGCGATCACCGACCGGCACAGTCTGGCGGGAGTCGTTCGCGCGCACGCGGCGGCGAAACCGCTGGGACTGAAACTGCTGATCGGAACCGAGATCACACCGCAGGACGGATCGACGGTCGTGCTGCTCGCCATGAACCGCGCCGGCTACGGTCGACTGGCGCGACTGCTGACCGTCGGCAAGCGCCGCGCTCCCAAGGGGGAGTGTCACCTGACGTTCTCCGATGTCGCGCACCACGGACAGGATCTGCTGGCCTGCGTGCTGTTGAATGGTGAGACTCCGGAAGACCGGGTGCCGGAATTGGCGCGTTGGCGCGAGGCATTCGGGGATCGCTGTTATCTGCTGGCGCAACTGCATCGCGGACCGCATGACCCCTGGCTGTTGCAACGTTTTCAGGATGTCGGTCGGCGGACACAACTGCCGCTCGTCGCCGGCAACGGTGTGCTCTATCACGATTCGCAGCGACGTTACCTGCACGACATCCTGACCGCCGTACGCCTCGGATGTACGGTGGCCGAATTGGGTGCTCACCGGCAGACCAATGGCGAACGGCATCTGAAGTCGGCCGACGACATGCGGTCACTGTTCGCCGCCTGTCCCGAGATGGTGTCGCGCTCGCTGGAGGTTGCCGGGCGCTGTTCGTTCTCGCTCGATGAACTGCGGTACGAATATCCCGAGGAGCTCTCTCCGCGCGGTCAGACGCCGCTGGCCTGGCTGACTCAACTGACCTGGGCCGGTGCGCGCGAACGCTATCCCGCCGGGTTGCCGGACAAGGTGCGAAAGTTGATCGAGCATGAACTGCAACTGATCGAGGAGCTGCGTTACGAGGCGTACTTCCTGACGGTCTGGGATCTGGTCCGATTTGCCCGCAGCCGACAGATCCTCTGCCAGGGCCGCGGCTCGGCCGCGAACTCGGCGGTCTGCTTCTGTCTGGGAGTCACGTCGGTCGACCCCGACCGGATCGACGTCCTGTTCGAGCGTTTCATCAGCCGCGAGCGGGGCGAAGCGCCGGACATCGACGTCGACTTCGAACACGAACGCCGTGAGGAGGTGCTGCAGTACCTGTACGAAAAGTACGGTCGCGACCGGGCCGGCATGACGGCCGAAGT
>JANMLE010000079.1:0-1865 GCA_031372385.1 Planctomycetota bacterium
GTGCTGGCTGTGCTGGAGGAATTCGTTCCGAAGCGGCACCGGCACTGGATTCCCTCCGCCACGGGACTCGGCATTGCCGGCGTTGTGCCGGCGTTCAATTCCATCGCCATGTTTGTCGGCGCATTGGCCGCGTGGACCCTGGCCAAAACCTCGCCCAAGACCGACGAGAAATACACCATCGCCGTCTCTTCGGGACTGATCGCCGGCGAATCGCTGATGGCCGTCACGATCATGCTCTTCGGCGAGGGACCGGCGCTGTTGAACACGCTCTTTGGCGAGCAGTCATTCATGGCACCCGTCGGAAGATTCTTCAGAAGTTTTGTGTTCCTCAAGTGACGTTCCTGAAGCACCGGCGTCCTGACACAGTCTTCGGCGAGGCTCTGCCTCAGACCGTCACGCAGTTTGGGGTCGGGTGTTCGGTTTTTCGGAATTGGCGGGAAGCAGACTTGGATTGCAAATGAGACTGACCTCCCGCCAATTTCGAAAAACCGAACACCCGACCTCTGTTTGCGAAACTCACACATTCTCCAACATCCTTGAGACCCAACATGCCGACGTTGCTTTCCCGTTTTCTGCGCTACGTGAAGATCGACACCCAGTCGGACGAGACCAGTTCGACCTACCCCAGCACCGCCAAGCAACTGACACTCAGCCGGATGCTCGCCGACGAATGCCGCGCTCTGGGACTGGCCGATGTCACGTGCGATGAGTTCGGCATCGTGATGGCCACCGTTCCCGCGACGGTGCCGGGTTCGGTCCCTGTCATCGCGTATGTGGCCCACGTCGACACGTCGCCGGAATACTCGTCCACCAACGTCAACCCGCAGTTGCACGAGAACTATCAAGGGGGCGACATCGTGCTCCCCAAGGATGGCAAGATCCTGAAGGTGAGCGAGAACCCGGATCTGAAGAACTGCGTGGGGCACACAGTCATCACAACCGACGGCTCGACGCTGCTTGGTTCGGACGACAAGTCGGGCGTGGCGGTCATCATGACGGCGGCGGCCGAGTTGATGCGGCGCGGCGGTGAATCAAAGCACGGCGCGGTGCGACTCTGCTTCACCTGCGACGAAGAGATCGGCCGCGGCACCGACAAGGTGGATCTGCAACAGCTCGGGGCGCACGTCGCCTACACACTGGACGGCGGCGGACGCGACGAGATCGACTCGGAAACGTTCTCCGCCGACGGGGCGAAGGTGACGGTCAAAGGAATCAACACGCATCCGTCGGTCGGCAAGGGGGCGATGGTCAACGCGGTCCGCATTTTGGGAACGTTCATTTCCCGCCTCCCCACCGCGCGGCTGAGTCCCGAAACGACCGACGGCCGCGACGGCTTCATCCACCCGTACCACATCGAAGGGGGCGTTGCCGAAGCGAGTGCCCGGTTGATCCTGCGCGACTTCGAAACCGAAAACCTGACCGCGCAGGCGCAGTTGCTCGAATCGATCGCTGCCACACTGCGCGCCGAACATCCGCGCGCCCAGATCCTGGTCGAAGTCCGCCCGCAATACCGCAACATGCGCGAGGGACTCGTTCCCGAACCGCGCGCGATCTCCAAGGCGGTCGATGCCATGAAATCGCTCGGCCGCGCGCCCAAGCTGACGATCATCCGCGGCGGCACCGATGGCTCGATGCTGACAGCCAAGGGACTCCCCACCCCCAACCTGTCGACCGGCGAACACAATCCGCATTCGCCGCTGGAATGGACCAGCCTGGAAGAGATGCAGGCGGCCGTCGACGTCCTCGTCCAACTCGCAGCCGAATGGGCCAGGTGATACCTCACGCGGCCAAGAGCAAGACGTTTTCGTTTAACCGCGTGGGCATCGCCCCGCGCGTCTTGAGCGTGAATTGCCGATCACGCGCGG
>JANMLE010000091.1:0-1988 GCA_031372385.1 Planctomycetota bacterium
CCGAGCGGCACCTGTCGCGACTTGGATCGGGCGAGTGCCAGTTCGGTCTCGGCCGAGGCGAGGAAGTCGACCAGCTTCCGGGCCGCCTCGCGCTGTTTCGTTCCGCGAATGATCGCCGCAGTGTTGGGAATGCAGATCGTCGCCGTCCTGGGTTCACGATCGGTGTCGGCATGCGGCTCGATTGGCAGACGGACCGGCAGCATTTCGACCGGCCGGCCGTCGTCGATGGCGCCGAAGAAGTCGTCGGTGTCGGTGAGTCCCGCGTCGCAGACACCCTGCGCGACGAGATCCTTCACCGCGCCGTTGCCATCCACTTCGCGGACCCCGCGCAACCGCAGTTCGTGGTGCCACGCTTTCAGTCGCTCCGGCCCCCATTCCCGCCACAAGACCGTGTAGTGTGTGAGCGTCGTCCCGAACAGCGGCTTCGCCACCGCGGCCCGCGACGGTTCGAACGCGAAGAGACTCTGCACGGTCTCTTCATCGGCGGAGAGTTGCCGCGTGTTGACGATCACTACCCGCAGCCGCGCGCCGAATCCGACCCAGTGTCCGCCGGCATCGCGATACTTGTCGGGGAGCCGCTCCCAACCCGATCCGCGGTACGGCTCCAACAGCCCCTGCGATTGCAGGTCCATCGTTCCCAGCAGTTCGTTGTTCCAGAAGACATCGCAGCGGGGTTGCCGCCGCTCCTGCATGATCAGATTGATCAGCCCCAGCGACTTCGTGGCCTCGGTGTCGTAACGCACATCGACATGAATCCCGGACTGCCGCTCGAAGTCCTTCAGGATCTGGTCCGCATAGACGGAGTCGTGGGCGCAATACACGACCAACGAATCCGATCCGCCACGCGATCCTGGTGCCAGCCAGAGCACCGTCAGCACCAATGCCGCCAGAACCGGAATCAGCACCACCCAGCGGGCATTCGAAGTACGCGATGTCACCAAGATCGATTCCTGCTGGCGTCACCGAGCCCCACGTCTTGGTGGTGCGGGGGGACAGAAACGACAATCACCCGCCAGACGTTATCGGTTCAACACCGAGCCGCTCGCCTTGCCGTCGGCGTCGACCACGATGAAGTACTTCGTTCCGGCCTGGATCTCCGCGTTCGGCGTGAGTTCCTGGACCTCACCGTTGCGGGTCACTTTGACGGTGCGAACGACTGTCACCCCCGGCCCGACGACCAGCGTGATGGGTATCCCCTTGGCGACCTTGCCAAGGCTGGCGTTTCCCGAATTGTCGATCCCCCAACTTTGCTTGCCGAACGTCACGGTTAAACCGACCGCGGCGTCGGACCGATTCTCGACCGCGATCTCCCACTCGCGCGATGCCGCGCCGCCACAGCCAGCCAGCGTCGTGACCAGTACGGCCATGATGGCAACCCGAATTCTCAGTCCCTGCCAGTTCACGATCGATTCTCCAATCTTGACAGTGACGAGCCTGATGCTGTCTCTGATTGACGTGACTTCGGTGTCCCGATCATCGCGGCAACTGCAAACGAAACGATGAAGCACAGCAAGGCCAACGCCCACCCATAGGTCAATAATGCATCCACGAGGCCGATGACCAACATCTCTTTGGGGGTGACCTCTCTCCCAAAATCACGAAAGGTCTGATGATCTGGTAGTTGAGAGCTGAGAATCCAAAAGACGCCGTACAGAATTCCTGTGAACACAAGGCTGACGACGAGTGCGATCAGATAGCGTTGCATTTTGGTCTTCTCGATCGGCGAACAACCTCAATCGTCCCCTGCCAAATACAAACACGCTCACGGATACCGTGAGCGTGTCGGGAAGTCGAGAGACGGACGAGAACTACTTGGGCTTCTTGGCTTCCTTCGTCTTTTCGAGGGCATCGAAGTAGCCCTTGATGCCTTCGTGGTAGCCGGGCGGGATCTGTTCGGTGTTGAGTGCCTCCATCGCCCCCTGCTTGACGGTCTGCAGCAGCGTCTTGTAGTCGTGGACCACGTCGCCCTTTTCCGCTTCGCCCTTCTG
>JANMLE010000098.1:0-1552 GCA_031372385.1 Planctomycetota bacterium
CCATCAATCCGCACGCTAACCTGTACCAACATGGGATGCCCTCCTTGGATTCGCGGAGTTCCTTACCCCGCTTGATCTAACAACCACCAACGAGGGTATCCCTTCTCTCCCAAAAATGACCACCAATTAACGACTGCACCCTTTGTCGGTCGCGGCCAAGTCGCATGCTGGACAGCGCCGTGATGTTTGGCGGATGATGCAACCATCGGGCTCCCTCACTTGAACTGCTGCTGGACATCGAACTCTGCCATGCATCCACAGATTCAACGACCACTGCAACAACACCTGAATCGCCGCACCTTCCTCGAGCGATCGGCCACCGGGCTGGGGACGGCCGCGCTGGCGTCATTGTTGGCGCGTGAAACGGCGGCCAATCCCGGCTCGACGTTGCCGCATGCGGTGGCGCAGGCCAAGCGGGTCATCTGGATGTTCCAGTCAGGGGCACCGTCGCAGTTGGACTTGTTCGACTCCAAGCCGAGGTTGCTCGACGTCCACAAGCAGGAGTTGCCCGACTCGATCCGCATGGGCCAGCGGCTGACCCGGATGACGTCCGGGCAGAAGAACTTTCCCGTGGCGGCGTCGAAGTTCAAGTTCGCGCAGCACGGGCAGTGCGGGATGTGGCTCAGCGAGATGCTGCCGCACACGGCGAAGATCGCCGACGAGATCTGTCTGATCCGCTCGATGCACACCGAGGCGATCAACCACGATCCCGCGATCACATTCATTCAGACCGGCAGCCAGCAACCGGGCCGGCCGAGTTTCGGGGCGTGGATTGATTACGGTCTGGGGACGATGAACGACGACCTGCCGGCGTTCGTGGTGATGATCTCGAAGTCGGGGACCAAGGGACAGGGGTTGCTCGCGCGGCTGTGGGGGAGCGGCTTCCTGCCGTCGCAGCATCAGGGGGTCAAGCTGCGCGGCGTCGGCGATCCCGTGCTGTACCTGTCGGACCCGCAGGGGATCGACCGCGAGGGACGCCGCGAGATGCTCGACGGTCTGGCGCAACTCAACGAACTCCAACTGGCGGACGTCGGCGATCCGGAGATCCGGGCGCGCATCGCGCAGTACGAGCTCGCCTTTCGCATGCAGACCTCGGTCCCCGAATTGATGGACCTGTCGGGCGAGACGGCTCAGACCTTCGCGATGTACGGCGACGACTCGAAGAAGCCGGGGACATACGCGGCCAATTGTCTGCTCGCGCGGCGGCTGGTCGAACGGGGCGTGCGCTTCATCCAGCTCTATCATCGCGACTGGGACCATCACGGCGGATTGCCCGATCGAATGGTGCAGCAGTGCAAGGAGACCGACCAAGCTTCGGCCGCGTTGGTGATGGATCTGAAGCAGCGCGGGTTGCTGGACGACACGCTGGTGATCTGGGGCGGCGAGTTTGGTCGCACAGCCTATTGCCAGGGCGCAATCACCGACACCAGCTACGGCCGCGACCATCATCCGCGCTGTTTCTCACTCTGGATGGCGGGCGGAGGCGTCAAGCCGGGGACCGTCCACGGCGAGACTGACGACTACTCGTACAACATCGTCCGCGACCCGGTTC
>JANMLE010000104.1:0-5759 GCA_031372385.1 Planctomycetota bacterium
CCATCAATCCGCACGCTAACCTGTACCAACATGGGATGCCCTCCTTGGATTCGCGGAGTTCCTTACCCCGCTTGATCTAACAACCACCAACGAGGGTATCCCTTCTCTCCCAAAAATGACCACCAATTAACGACTGCACCCCAAGCACCGCGCGCCAAGTCGGTGGTGAGTTGGTTTGCCGTGGCAACCAAAATCGCCGCCGTCGCCTGGCGCGTCGGGAAGCGATTCTGGAACGGCCGGGATCATGGACTCCACGCCACGGCCGTCGAAGAGGTGTTTCGCGAGTTCTATCTGGCAGACCTGATCAAGACCCTGGAATGGGACAACATGAAACAAAGTGCCCGCGAGATGTGGCTGCCCAACGACGGTTTGTCCGGAACCACGCAGCATGCGGGAACCTACCTGCTCGACCATCTGGTCGCCCTGAAACAGCGTCGGCCGAATCTGACCGTCGATCTCGTCGCGCACAGTGCCGGAGCCATCGTGGTGTGCGAGATGTTTGCGGCGATTGGCGCGCGATACCGGGGAATGCTGCCCAGATCTTTCTCGCACCCGCCTCGACCTCGCTGTTGTTCTACGCCAACATGCTCCAAGGCCAGTCTCCATTCGGCGACTTTTACATGTTCACCATGCCCGACCAACTGGAGCGGCGCGACGCGGTGCTGCGTCCGGCCCATGCCGCCTTGGGAGTCGTCTACCCCGGTTCGTTGCTCTACGTCGTCTCCGGAATGTTGGAGGAGGAAATCGACGCGCCGCTGCTGGGCATGGTCCGCTTCGGCACGGGACAGGTGCCGTTTGATTCTCAAAAACTTCAGAAATTACGGGACTATCTGGCAACAACCGGCAAGGAACGTCTGACGTTGTCATCCGTCGGTGGTCCGCCGACCGCCGGCAAGCTTGCCAGCCGGGCGACGTCCCACGGGGCGTTTTCATCGGATCCGACGACCATGCAGAGCATCCAATTGATCATCCAGCGATCGAACGCCGCGACGCCCTAGAGCGGTTCCAAATCGGGTGTAGCGGAACTCGCAAGAGTTCCGAACTGAAGTCTTGCGACTTCAGCTACTTTCTGACGCTACACCAGCCTGTAACCGCCCTGATGCCGAAAATGGATCGACCGCCATAGCAAAGACAGGAGACAAATCCTCATGCCGATTGAGCCGGATGATTACGCCTTGGTGTTGGGAATCAACCACTATTCGTCGGCGGAACTGGCGACTATTCGTCGGCGGAACTGGTGCCGCTGGCGAGCGCGATACGCGACGCGGGAGAAGTGGAACAGTGGCTCGTGAACCAGAACGGCGGAGGCGGGCTGCCGACAGCGAATTGCAAGACGATCTTGTCGAAGCCCGATTCCGATCGACCTCTCAACGACGACATCGACGAGGCCTTCGCGGACATCGTCAGGCTCGTGGAGCAGCGCCCGAATCGTGCCCGGCGTTTCTATCTCTACTTCAGCGGCCACGGGATGGCAACCAGTTGGGAACAGGCGTATTTGTGCCTGCCCAAATGGTCGGGCTTTTTTCGCCTGAAGGCGATTGATTCGCGGGCGTATTGCCAGGCGCTGGCAAATACGGGCCTGTTTCAAGAGATCGTTTGCTGGTTTGACTGCTGCCGGTCCTACAAACCCAATGTGGGTGGACAGGGGCCGTCGTGGGGGATGTCGCGACCTGACCGTCAGGCAGCGGGCACCAAGCAGTTCATTGGCTTCGCGGCCGAGTTTCTCGAACGGGCCTATGAAGCGCCGGAGGTCGATGGCCACAGCTTTTTCACGCGGGCGCTGCTGTCGGGATTGCGCGGCGGCGCCTGCCGGTCGCAGGGCGGCGCACCGGCCGAGCGACTCAAGATCTTCTTGGAGAACGAGACCAGGCGGCTCGCGGAACTGGCCGGAAAGAGACAGACACCGACGGTGAACAACGGCCTTTCCTCCGTCAACGACCCAGTGTTCGGCTCGGCGCTGCCGATTGATGGCACCGGCGCGAACAAATTGATGTACGCAGTTTCCGTTTCAAACGCCCCGAGTCGTGAGGTCGTGCTGGTACGCCCCGACGAGACGGAACTGTGGTGGGATGGCTCGCAACCCTGGCGGATCGAGGTGGGCGGGGGCCTTCATCTGCTGGAAGACAAGTTGAGTGGCACGACGTTCCGGTTGCCGCGCGATGTCACGCAGGGGGAAATCCATGTCGAGTTCTGATCCAAGTCTCCGCGAAACATTCCCGCTGATCATCCAACGGCCGAGTGACGACGTGGCCATCGAGATATGCGACGCCTTCGACCACATCGTCGCCGCACCGGTGGCGACGCGGGGCACTTCCAGTCTCCACGTCCAGGACACGTCCCTTGGCGGCACAATCAAAGTCGAGTTGCCACGCGGACTGTACTTGGTGCGGGGGGCGCTCGGGGGTGACACGCAGGAACAAGTCGTCCGCCTGAGTGGTGCCACGACGATCGACGCGCCAACTCCGGTCCGGGCCACGTCGGCGGCCTATCAGGGTGTCGAATCGTCGCACGAGTACTACAGCTATCCCGCCGCCGACTTCAGCAAGAAGCCGACGACCGACGCCCTGACAAAAGACCATCCCGCCGATTCTTGGCTCTACCTGTTTTTGCGCGCCCGCAACAAGGACTCCTATGCAGCGTCGGGAGGCGGGCTGGAACAAGCCGCGGCGCAGTGGCATCTGGAAACGCCGCGGGGAATCGCGATTCCATTGGCAGCTCATTCCGCGATTCACCCCGATGGTTGGCTCGCTTTCTCCGCACCCGCCCCGGCCGGCGAATACCGGCTGCATGATCTTGGCAACGAACCGCGCACCACGTCCGTCACGCTCTATCCGCAGTGGCAAACGCAATTGTTCCTGACGTTCGACCGCCGCGTTCTGCATGGCACGCTCCACGCGTCGTTCGCCCGACCCGACCGGGGGTTTCTGCCCCATGACGATTGGGCCCGCGCGGTCGACCTGGGTTTGTCCGTGCTCGCCGGCGGTGGTGGCACCCTGCCGTCCGACGCGCGCCGCATCCTGTTGGGGGACAAATTTGAAAACCCCATGCTGGGCCTGATTGCCGCCTGGGTGGCCCTCCGCGATTGCGAGTCCCTCCGCGAACTGAGCGGGGACGTGCTGGCCAACCCGGACTATCTGCTGCCTGATTCGCCCGATGTGGCGGTGCTGCGCGTGGCGCATGCGAGGCGCTATGGGCATCCCATTCCCCCGCGGCCGATCCGCCGGACTCCGATGTTGCGGGCCGCGGTGTCTGAACTGATCCGCGCTGCCGCCGAGCACCCCGAGATCCTGCCGGACGAAAGTCTGATCGATGACGTTTCGCCACGTCTCTATGCCGACTCGGCATTCACCAGTTGGCGACCGCTCGACAGCGAGTTACCCGTGTCACTCCGGCTGAGGCGGAACACAGCCCCCCTCGTGTTGCTTCCCGATCGTCACCAACTCAGTCGGGTGACTTCAGACTCAGAGCCTGAATCTGATGGAATCGAAACGGACGTTCAGGAAGCCAAGGACTTCAAAGGTTTCGTGAACACGGTCTATGACAATGGCGTTGGAATCGAAACGGACACGCGAGAACCCGAGCACACCTCAGTGAACGATCCGGTCGCGTGGCTGCCAGACGCTGTGGCCGATGTGATCGAACAACAAGCCCGCCGCCAATGTCGTGAATCGAAGGCCTCCCCGTTGGAACTGCCCCGATTGGCCAAGCAGACGGGGGTGACGCCGAAAGCCGTGCGTCAGATCCTTCAGTCCGCGCCACTGGAGGGGGTCCAAGTCGCCATGTCGCTGTCGGACACACCGAACACCGCACGACCCGCCGGGCAGACCAACGATGCAATCAATGACGTCACGGTTTTATCTGGCCCGCACGTTGATTGCCGCCGGCGCATCGATCGCCTACGGCGATGACTTTCGCAGGGGTGGTTATACGGAGGTGCTGGCCGCGGTGATCAGGGCATACAACCAATCCGGCACCAGGGCTCCGCAGTCCTTGCACAGCTATCTCGGCGCCCCCATCGAACCGAAAGAGGCGTTCGAAGACCTGCCGCTGGTGGTGCATCACCTAGTCCGCTCACCGGACGTTGCCGCTGACGCGATGATGCCACCGCCATCGGCGACCGAACAGCATCCGAGCGCCCTGTACTACTCCGACATGCGGCGCGTCATGGCCAAGCACACGTCCGCGCGGATCGTGCTCGGCGGCCAGGCGGAGCCTCGCATGCAGGACAAAGGCCCCGGCTACGGCGGGCGATATCCAGGCATCGTCGAGGAAGCCTGGCGGACCCTGGAGGCGGGCAAGCCGCTGTATGTCGTGGGCGGATTCGGCGGCGCGGCGGAGTTGGTCGCGGATCTGCTCGAAGGCCGGGAAATCCCGGCACGCTTGCAGGACAGCACGTTTGCTTCGTCCAAGTATTTTCAAGACAACGCCGCCGCCATCGACAACGATCTCGATGGCGACGGTGTTCCCTACCGCGAAAAGCTCGGGCTGCTCCAACGCATGGAAGACCTGGCCCAGGCCGTGCGCGATCTCGGCCTACCGCGACTGGCGAACGACCGGGCATCTGTCCAGTGGAATGGCCTGACCATCGCCGACAATCGAATCCTCTTCCGCACGCGCGATCCGATGCTCCTCACGTCGCTGGTACTCAAGGGGTTGCTGGCCGCGGCTCACAAGTAACGCCGCGGCACATGGGAAATCGAGTTGCTCAGAGCAAGGTGCTTGGTCATGAACGCAAACCTCTCCACCCAGGGCTTTCTCGGCACCTCGCTCGCCAGCGATGCCGGTCGTCATCCGACTGGTCAAGGAAACCGACCTTGCGAAAAAAGCCACCCGCTCGGCACCTCCGGTGGAGTACGCAAGTCCTCATCGACGCAGGAGAAGGCCGCCACCCCAACTCGCTCACCCTCGCTGGCCAAGTCCGCCTCAATGAAACCTTCCGCCGCCAGCTTCCCGAAAAACCCAAGACCCCTTATTACGCCCAGCGAGTCACCGAATTCAACACCCGCGCGGCCAAGCACGGCCTCGAACCCATTGACTACGACACCGTGCAGTCCCGCTTCGAGTCCACCGGCTCCAACAACCTCGCCGCCCTGAGTACCAACAACGGCCTAACCCCCAAAGAAAACCGCCGCGTCTTCGAGACGCCGCACATTGCATAGATGATCTACCGCGTGTTGAATGGACAGCGAACGATCGGTGCCCGAGTCTGAAAATAAGTCACTTGTGTTGCTGTGGAACCGAAGTCGATCTGGGCACATCGGTGAGCCACTCCGCGGCAAGACTCCCAGCACGACTCCGCCGCCGTTCAAATCTCGGGTGAGCCGTATCGCGTGCCACTTTGAAGGAGATTCGGTACGGTGGGCACAGGAACCGGCGTTTGTGGTCAACGCGACTTTCGTGGAAGCCAGTGACCGGTAAGGAATGAGCAATGGCAGACCAAGTGAAAGCTTACGTGCCCGGATTCGAGTACGATGTCTTCATCAGCTACTCGCACGCGAATAATTCCGATGGCTGGGTCTCAAAGTTTCGACAGAAGCTCGATGTCCGTTTGAAAGCATGACCTGCTTCAGGTTTTTCGGACAGTCGGAGTGCTTATTCTGGACTCAACCAGAAAGGTCATCCGATGGGAAAAGAAAGAGTCTTGGAAGGTAAGAAGCAGGCGCATCGGCCGCGTCGTCGGTACACGGCGGAGTTCAAGTCTGATGCGGTTCAGATGCTGCTGGATGGTCACACGGCGGCGAGCGTGTGCCAGCATTTGG
>JANMLE010000109.1:0-6079 GCA_031372385.1 Planctomycetota bacterium
GTAGCTGTCTATTTTCCCGCAGCGTGTTGAGTCGAGTCATGAGGTGTTGGGGATGGGGGGCGGTGCATTGGGTTGTTGGAGTTGGGCGAGTTCTGGTTGGAAGCGGGAGCGGCCGGATTCCCACCAGCGGGTGACTTCGGACAGCAGGTTGTCCAGGGTGAACCGTGGGAAGCGGGTGGCCAGCGAGGACAGCACCGTGAGGATCACGCCGCGTCGTGTGGCTCCGGCGGCCGTCTTGCTGGTGCGGGCTCCCTTGCGGATTTCGGCTTCGCGGCGGGCGTTGCGTTCGCTGCGATTGCTTGTCGCTTCGACCGCCGGATGTTCGACGAACACGAACAGGCAGTCCGGGTTGTCCAGCAGTTCATTCTGCAAGCGGATGAACAGTTCATTCTGCAGGCGGATGAACAGTTCATTCTGCAGGCGGATGAAGTCGGCCGCGTGTGCCGGAGTCTGACCCGGGACGATCCGTTCGCCGTGCCGCGGGCAGAGTGGGCGGAGACGGGCGAGCAACTCGGCCGCCTTCTCCGCGCGTCCGACGCTCAACCGGCCGTCGCGTTGGTGACGCAGCGCCTGGTGATACGTCTCGCACAGTGCGTCGAGGAACGCCGCGTATTCCGGGTGATCCGGGTGCTGCAGCGCCAGCTTGATGGCCTTGCGGATCAGGTGGGCCCAGCACAACTGATGCCGGGTGAACAGGCTCTTATAGGCCGCGTAATCGTCCGTCACGCCGATCCCCGCGAACGACTCGCCGAGGACCGCCGTGGCTTCGGTCTTGGTGCGCGAGACACCGCAGCGATACAGCACATGCATCGTCGTCGAGAAGACCCACGTATCACACGCCTTCGCGCCCACTGTCCAACCGGTCTCATCGATATAGACGATCATCTGTAACGCGATTAGTTCGGCGATCGTGTCATACTGCTCGTCCCAGTCGTCGGCGAGTTGGTTCAAGAGCGAATCGGCCTGCGATTGCGACAGTTCCAGCTTCGTGAAGAACCCCAGCACCGCGCGCGCATGGTCCGGCGAGACGCCAATCCAGTAGTGCAGAAAGGCCAGAATCAGGATGATTTCGAGGCCGTATTCGCTGCGGCTGGTTCGCAAACCCGGCGGCAGCGGCAGTTCTTTCGAGTCCGGCAAATCGTAGATGTGATAGCCGATATAAACCGCCCGTCCCTCGACGATCCGCCACGCGAACTGCTCGCGCCGCAAAACGCACCGTCTGGGATTCGCGTCGGCGTGATAGATGTCGAACTCGGACGTGACCAGTTCCCGCTTCTGCTCCCGAGGTCGTCGTCCCGTGGACTGCTGACCGCGCCGCTTCCGCGGGCGACCGACGTGGCGATCCGCGTGGCGACCGGCGTGGCGACCCGCGTGGCGATCCAGGCTGTAGTTTTCCTTGAAGACCGGCTTCTTGGCCACCTTGGAACCCGCCTTCCCCTCCAGCAACTCCCGCAGCCGTTGCAACTCGGCTTCCAGTTGCCGAATCCGCTCCGCCAGATGCCGGTTCTCTTCCGTCAGCCGCCGAATCCGCTCCTGCTCGTCGTCCCGAGTGTCCATCCCAAAAACCTACACGAACCTCCCAAAATCACGAAGACCAGTCTCAACGAAAATAGACAGCTACGGCCGGAATGCCCGTGCCATGGAACAGCCCGGCCGGCAAACCGATCACCGCGTCCAGCCAACCCCGTTCGATGAAGTGCTTGCGAGTTTCCTTCTCTTCGCCACCTCGGAACAGCACGCCGTGCGGCATGACGGTGGCCATCTTTCCGTCCGCCTTCAGCACCGCGGCCATGTGCTGCACGAACATCAGGTCGGCCTTTTGCCCTTCTCCGGCATCCAGACGGCGAAGCAGCCGGGGTATTCGATGTCCTTTCTGATGTAGTTCTGACTGAACGGCGGATTGGCCAGCACTCGGTCGTAGCGTTTGAGTTCGTTGTTGTCGTCCCTGTGCCGCGGTCGGCGGAGCGTGTCTTCCTGCCGGATGTCAGCGTGCGGGATGCCGTGCAGCAGTATGTTCATTTTGCAGATGGGCCACGTCGTGCCGATACTCGCCTGCCCGAGCAGCGACAAGTCACGCGGGTCGCCACCACACTCGCTGACGTAATCGCGCGTCTGAATCAACGTGCCACCCGAACCGCACGGCGGGTCGTAGATGCTCATGCCGGGCTGCGGTTCGACGATCTCGACCAGCGGGTCAGAGAACGGACGGCATGACAGGGGGATGGCCGTGTCTTCGGACGCGGCCGCAGCTTGTTGTGGGTGCCTTGGCCGTGCTAGATTTTCCGCATGATGACCACGTCTGTTGAAATCGAAGCTGCCGTTGAGACGCCGCCCCTGGTGCTGAAGTCGTGAGTGACTCCGTTCGTGAGACTGTTGCGATTCACGGAGCCACGGTGCCGGATGGTTCCCTCACACCGGTCCGCTTCCGCGAAGGCGGAGGCGCGGGGGCGCGGGAGTTGACCCTTGTGCTGAAGGCCGAGGCGCGGCGGATCGGGTTTGAATTGGTGGGTGTGGCTCCCGCGGTCTCGCCACCCGGGCTGCCGCGGCTGCACGAGTGGCTGCGGGCGGGGTTCGCCGGTGAGATGCAGTACCTGCCGCGGCGTGAGGCGGCCTACGAGCATCCCAAACATGTTTCGCCCCCGGTGCGCAGCGTCGTCATGCTGGCGATCAATTACCGGACGGAGGAGCCGTGTCCCGTCACTTCGCTGCGTCCGGTCACGTCGCCGCCGTCGAAGGAACCACAACTCCACGGCGACCAGCACGCGCACGATCATGCGAATGATGAGGCAAACGATCATGCGGATGGTCGTGTGAGCGACGACACGAACGACGTTGATGAGCGTCGCCCGTCGTTTCACGCGGACGAGCCGGTTGTCGCGGGTCGGGTGGCTCGGTATGCGTGGGGGACGGCGGACTATCACGATCTGCTGCGTGCCAAACTGCGGCAATTGAGCGACTTCCTGCATGCGCAGCGTCCCGGCTGCACGACGCGCGGCGTGGTCGACACGGCTCCGTTGTTGGAGCGGGACTTCGCGCGGTTGGCGGGCCTCGGTTGGTTCGGCAAGAACACGATGCTGCTGAACAAGCGGGCGGGAAGCTGGCTGTTGCTGGCCGGGCTGCTGACCGATGTCGAACTCGAAGCCGACGCGCCGCACGAGACGTCCCACTGCGGCACGTGTACCCGGTGCCTGGATGTCTGTCCGACGCAGGCGTTTCCGGAACCGTATGTCCTCGACGCGCGAAAGTGCATTTCATACCTGACGATCGAACTGCGGGGGCCGATCCCCCAAGAGTTGCGTGACGGGGTCGGGGAGTGGCTGTTCGGCTGCGACCTGTGTCAGGATGTCTGCCCGTGGAACCACAAGGCACCACAAAGCGTGGAGCCCGCCTTTCAACCGCAACCCGATCTGAATCCCGCGGACAGTGTCGCGATCTTGCGGATGAGTCGCGAACAGTTTCAGCAACGGTTCGCCAACACGCCGCTGGATCGTCCCGGCTTCGACGGACTGCGGCGGAACGCCGCCATCGTGCTCGGCAACCGGGGCGACGCGGCGGCGGTTCCGGCGCTGGTCGAGGCGCTGCAAGACGACGCGGCCGTTGTGCGGGGCGCGGCCGCGTGGTCGTTGGGAAAACTCTCCGGCGATCAGGCCCAGACGGCGCTGCGGGATCGATGGCAGGTGGAAACCGACGTTAGCGTGCGTGAAGAACTGCAGTCGGCGTTGGCTGATCGGTAGTCGCCATCCGACCGGAACCGAGTTCGTGTGCATTGTTCTCCGCGAGACACTCTAACCCGCGGGGCGCGGGACGGATGGCGACCACGGGCAATGAGTGAAGACCCAGATCGTCGAACAACGAAAGATTGCGGAGCTCCGTCGTTCAATCCCAAGCCTCCGTCGTTTAACCCTGAGCCAACGGCGAAGGCGGAGCGGGATGGAGCGACCGTTGAGCGGGCTCAGTCGACAGACACGCCTTCAGCACTGGAATCGGGGCGCTGGCAACCGCAGCCTTCGCCGTTGGCTCAGGGTTAAACGACAAGATCCCCGCAAACACAGGTCGTGTGTCATGCGCCCGGCTTCAGCACTTGCGAGAGTGTCTGCAACAGCTCTTCTTCCGAGTACGGCTTGGGGAGGAACGCTTTCGCGCCCCGTTCCAGGACTTCGGTCTCGCGCTGGGAGGTCCGCAGTCCGCTGCACGCGACGACGATGACGTCGGGGTCGATGCGCCGCAGTTGGTCGATGGTCTGCAGGCCGTCCAAGCCGGGCATCATCATGTCCAGCAGCACGACGGAGATTTCGTCGCGGTGCCGCGCCAGCGCGGCGATCGCGGCCGCGCCGTCACGGGCTGTGATCACCCGGTATCCGCTCCCTTCCAGGACGAGGGAAGTCATCTGCAGAACGAACGCCTCGTCGTCGACGAGCAGCACCGTTTGCCCGGACCCGGATTTACCGGTCGCGGCGGTCGGCGCGTGGGCGGGGGCTTCGGTCGTCACGGCGGCCGGCAGGTAGACGGAGAACGTTGAACCGTGCCCGTGTTCGCTGTAGACGTTGACGAACCCCCCGTGGCTCTTGACGATCCCCTGGACCGTGGCCAGGCCGAGTCCCGTTCCCTTGCCGACCTCCTTTGTCGTGAAGAACGGATCGAAGATCCGGTCCAGCACGTCGGCGGTCATCCCGCTGCCGGTGTCCGAGACCTTCAAGACCACGTACGGACCGGGCTGGGCGTCGGGATGCAATTGCTCCGCGGTGCCGTCGAGCAGCAGGAACGCGGCTTCAATGGTCAGCGTGCCGCCGTCGGGCATCGCGTCGCGCGCGTTGATGCTCAGGTTCATGAGGATCTGCGACAACTCGGTGGCGTCACCCAGCACCGGGGGACAGGCGGCGTCGACCCGGATGTCGATCTGGATCGACGGCGACAGCGTGTGCTCCAGCAGACCATGCGTTTCGGCGACGAGCTGATCCATGAGCACGGGGCTCCGTTCGCCGCGGATGCCCCCTGCGAATGAGAGGAGCTGCTTGATGAGGTCCGCACCGCGCTGGGCACTCGCCCGCATCGTGTGCAGCAATCCCCGGTGGTCCAGCGGCGTGCGGCCGGAAGCCAGCAGTTGGGTGCCCATCAGGATCGGCGTCAGGACGTTGTTCAGATCGTGCGCGATCCCCCCCGCCAGCGTGCCGATGCTCTGCAGACGCTGGCTGCGGTGCGACACCCGCTCCTGCTTCTTGCGCTCCGTGATGTCGATGTCGATGCAGAGATACTTCTTCGCACCGGACTCATCCTGCAGCACGGTGCGGCGGTGTTCGACGATGATCGTCGTTCCCGTGCGCGAGACCTTGGTCAGTTCACCCGACCACGAGCGGCGCGTGTTCGTCTCGCGCAGCATGGTCCGCAGAGTCTCCGGATCGCCCCGGTAGAGAACCTCTTCCGCGTGCCGTCCCAGCACCTCGTCCGCGGCCCAGCCGTACAGGCGGCTGGCCGCCTGATTCCAGAACATGATCCGACCCTCGCGGTCGAGCATCGTGACGGCATCCGAAACCTGGTCGAGCATTTGCGACTGCTGCTCGATCTGCTGGCGGTGCCGCATGACTTCGGTGACGTCGCGCACGATGACGGTGTAGAGCGTCTCGCCGTTGAAAACCGTGTGTGAAATCGACGCTTCGATGGGGAATTCCTCACCCGATGCGCGCAGCGCTGTCACCGTCCGTTGGGCCCCCATCCGCCGGTGCTCGATCGTGCCCCGTCCGAACTGTTCGACGTCGTGCTGATGTTGCGGTCGGAACCGGCCGGGAATCAGCATGTCGAGGGGCTCACCGAGAACCTGTTCCACGCTCCAGCCAAAGATCGCCTCGGCCGCCTCGTTGAACAGCACGATCATCTGCTGCTCGTTGATGGAGATGATGCCGTCCATCGCCGTGTCGATGATGTTTCGCAGCGGGATCTTGCCGCTGGGGATGTTTTCGGACATCGGGTTCGTTGAATCAATCATCGGCGATCACCTGAAAAGTCTCGTTCGATCATGGCCAGGGACGTTCCTACGATAACGTCACAATCACGAGGCACCGAGCGTGGCCACGGTCGCCAGACC
>JANMLE010000179.1:0-2012 GCA_031372385.1 Planctomycetota bacterium
AGCAGCACCCGCATCGTCCCCAAATACGACCCCAACCCCCGCAGGCTGGCCAGCCACCGAAGCGTCCCGCGAAACCGCACCCGGTCAAACCCCGACAACGTCCCCTTGATTTCCGACGACATCCGCTGGAGAAATGTGTGCCTGGCGTGAGTCCTGTGAAGCTGACTGAAGTGTTTGTAACCACCTTCAATCTACCAACGGGGCTCACGCCTTTCTCGTTTCACTTTGGTTGCGGCTGAACGAAGTGAAGCCGCGCTGGGTTTTCCGTGGTTCAAGGATTTTCCTTCAGTTCGTCGATCTCGACCTCGAACTTCTCAACCAGCGGGTCGAACTGGGCGATCTCGACGGCGTTGTTGCCCTGTTCGTGTTTGCGGAAGCCGGTCAGGTACGTGATGTTTTGCGGACGCCAGCGGTGGAAGAAGAGCATGTTTTTCTCGACGATCTTCCGACGGATCGCCTCCTCCTGCTGGGACGTCTTCCCGCCGTTGGTCAACTTCAGTTGGGACCGCAGGGCTCCGGCGATTGCCGCGTAACCGTTCGGTCCGAAGTGCATGCCGTTTTCGGTGAGGCTCTGCGACGGCAGGTCGAGCGCGTACAGGTCAATCACCGGAGCCGAACGCCGCGCTGCGATCTGCCTGACCGCGTCGGCATACTTCCCGAGCATCGGGTTGTGCCGGCTGGCATCGGGCAGCGGTGCGCGGGGCTTCTCAAACTTGTGCGGCGTGACGAAGGCCAGCCGCGCTCCGGTCGGCTTCACGTCATCGCAGAGCTTTTCAAACTGTCGGACAAACGGTTCGAGATCGGCGTCACCCGCGAAGGACTCGTTCTGCCCGTAGCCGAAGACAATCAGCGTCGGCTTCAGTTCCTTGATGAGTGCGATCATCCGCTGATAGCCGACTTGGGGCGGATCGAAGATCCCGCGCGATTCCGCCCAGACGGTGTCGCCGCTCCAGCCGAGGTTGCGAAACGTGATCTTGCGATCCGGCCACGCGGTAGTCAGAACGGTTTCGATGTGGCAGAACTGTCCTTCCCGCTCGATGAAGGTCGCACCAACCATCACGACCCGATCCTGGTCCCTCAACTCGAACGGTTCGGCACCGACGACCGTCCCGGCGAAGAACGCACCCGCCACCAACAAGATTCCCCACCAACCACAGTCACCGCGAATCACAGTAGTACGCTCCAGTTATGCCGCACGCGGCCCGGACAGAGACATTTGATTTGCAGCCGCATCTCGCCAGAGTGCGGGCTGAGCTTGCGTTTGCCCGCACTCTGGCGAGATGCGGCTACGGCTCGTATCACACCGCACGAGGTATTACAGGCGATCACCACGGACGAACGAAGGGGGACATTCTGCTCGGCATCGCATTCGTGTCGCAAGCAAGTCGGGTGAATTCACCACGCAGGGCCGGTTCCGATTCGCGCCGGTCCGCATCGATTCGCGGGCCGCTGCCGCTCGACGCGGAGAACCGGTCGACGCCATAATCCCGCCATGAACCCGCAACCCGTGACTGTGAATCGCAATTTGGTCGGTCTGATCGGCCTGGTGCTGCTGGCCGCAGCCGGAGTCTTGACGCTGGCGGGAGGTGCCGAGAGAACCCAGGACATGTGGGCGGGCGCCTGCCTGAAAGTCGGCCTGGTGATGGCGGCGTTCTGGCTGGCGCTGCCGTCGATCACCAGCAATCCGGAACTGGGTCGGGCATCGTGGGCCGCCCTGCTGGGAGCGATCGCGGTGGCCCTGGTCGTGGCCCGGACCAAGGTTCCGCTGAAAGTTGTGCTCCCGGTCCTCGCCGCCTTCGTCCTCGCCGTCCGCGTCCTGCGCCCGCGCGGTGCCCCGCCGCCACGACCCCGTCGATAGGGTTTTCTACCTCACGCGGTCATCAATGAGACGTTTGGTCGAGCCGCGCCTGTCAGGAAGCGGTCCGTAAATCCCGCTTCCTGACGGGCGCGGCTCGGGCGGCAAACGACGCATTCATTGCCGCGCGACGTATCACGTCACCTCGTTCCCAAGC
>JANMLE010000180.1:0-6796 GCA_031372385.1 Planctomycetota bacterium
CAAAAGTCGCATGGACAGCGTTTCGTAGCACGGACGCCTCGTCCGTGCGCGAAGGTCATGGGCGATTTCAGGCGCACGGACGAGGCGTCCGTGCTACGGGGACTTTTGTCGGTCACGTCCGATTTGGATTTTCCCAGGCGAGCCGGAGGGCGTTAGCCCCAGGACTGTCCGGGGGCTAACGTCCCCCGGCTCACACCATCGAAAATCAAAAATCACAAATTGAGAATTCCTAAAACCTGGTCATCGTCTGATCCAACCGCTTGATCTGTTCGTCGATGGACACAATCGCCTTCCGGGTTTGCTCGGCCGAGGCCAGCGACTCTTTCGAGGCCGAGTCGATCTCGGTGATGCTGCTGACCAATTCCGTGATGCCCATTTCTTGTTGCTTCGCGCCGGTGTTGATCTGCGACATCGCACTGGTCGTCTGCTGGATCGCCTGGGCGATGTCCTCGAACGAGGTGGTCATGCGGCGCACCATCGCGGCCGATTCTTCGGACAGGCGGCTGCCGCTTTCGATTTTCTGGACGACATCCTGCATCGACTTCTGCGTGCCGGAGATCAGTGACTCAATCCGTCCGGCCGCCTCTTTGGACTGGTTGGCCAATTCGCGGACCTGCGTGGCGACGACCGCGAAACCGCGACCCTCCTCGCCGGCGCGAGCCGCCTCGATCGAGGCGTTGAGCGCCAGCAACTTGGTTTGATCGGCGATCTCGTTGACCGTGGCGGTGATCTCGCCGATCCGCTGCATCTGGTCGGCGAGCTTCAGCACGCTTTCGCCTGCGGCCTGCGAGTTGGCTCGCACCTGTTCGATGCGATTGGCCGACTCTTGCGTCAGCGTGCGGCCTTCGGCCGATTGCTTGGCGGTTTCGTTGGCCGCCTCTTGCACGGCGCGAGCGCGATCGGCGAACTCTTGCATCGTGGCCTTGAACTCTTCGGCCGTCGTCGTGATTTCATTCAGCGAAGTGGCCGTCTCATTCAAACTGGTGACTTGCTGCTGAGCACCGGTCGCGATTTCCTGCGAGGCGGTTCGGACCTCTTGAGTCGTCCCCTGCACGTTTTCAATCGATGTCCGGACGTTGCGAATAATCAGAGTGGCCAGCACACCGCTGAGGGCGATGCCGATCGCCAGCAACACCCACTCCATCGTCGTGAGGAACGCCGTCATGCTGATCAAGGCGTCGCGGTTGGTTTTGTTCTGCGGTTCCAGGTCTGCGATCAGTTTTTCGAGCATCTCTTGAGCCTGCCGCGCGGTCGGCACCGTCTTTTCGCGGAGAATCACCAGCGCGCCATCCCATTTGTCGGACTGGCGAATTTCCAGAATCGTCGCGGCCAGCGTGTCAAATTCTGTGCGAGCATTTTTTATTCGAGCCCACTGTTGCAATTGAGTTCCCATAAACAAGGTCGCTCGATCATCAACAGCGCTCATCGCCTTCACGTTGGCCTGCGCCGCGTCTTGAAATCGTCGGCGGGAGGCTTCCTTGCCTGTGGAAAGATACTCACGGAGGCTGGCCACCACGCGAACGAACGAGGCGCGAAAATTCGCGTACTGGTAAAGAAGCTGCTTGCGCTCTTCCGTCGCTTCCAATTTGCTCTCTTCGTCGATCATGGCAGTGATGGCCGTCGTGATTTCGTCCGTCTTCGGACCGGCCTGTGTTTGCATCAGCTCATGAGCCGGCAGTTGCTTGTCGCTCCTGACAATCGCCAATTGCTGCTCTTGATAAGTTTTGAGTTCCTTGAGTTTTGCTTCCACGAACCTGACTTGCTCCTGCTGAGATGCGTTCCCGGACTGTTCCGCCAGCCGCTTCAAGTTCGTCACTCCCGGATCGATCCAGTTGGAATAAGCGGCCGCCCAGCCGGCCTTGAATTTCTCGTCGTCCAGCAACATCCAGCCGCGAGCGTGTACGATCGACGTGTTGACGCCATTGATCACCCGCAGGCTCGATTCGACCATCGGCGTGGACTGATTGACGAGTTGCAGGGTGACAGCTTGTGTTCGCGCGACCTGCCAGATGGTGAGTGACACGGCCACCACCAGAACCAGCGTCAGCAGTGCAAACCCCCAGGCGACTTTTTTGACCGTCGTAAGATTCTTCAGCATGGTGTGGTCCTTTTCCAATTCACAATTTTCTCGTCCTGCAACAGCCGTTCGAGACACAGCAGCAGCCGGGTGCCGTCATGCACGCCGGTGACCCACTCGGTCGGCGCGTGGCCGGGCAGGTCGGGAGCTTGTTTCATTTGGTCCGCAGGAATGCCGAGGATGTCCTCGACCTCGCGGGCCACAATGGCGATGCGCCTTCCGGCCGCTTCCACGATGATGCAGACGTGATAGTCGGCGATGCCCCCTTCCGGGATGCCGAACAGGCGGCCCAAGTCGATCAGCGTCAGAATTGCTCCCCGCCAGGGAATCACGCCGACGATAAACGGTGGCGTCTTGGGGACCGGGCTGTAATAATCTAGTGCCTGGATTTCGACGACATCGCGGAGAAGAATTCCAAACCGTTCGTGACCGCTACTGAACGTCAGGAAAGGAGTCGTGGGTTGCTCCAACTGCACCGACGCGCGACCGCGCAGTAGCTTGGCCCGGTTAGCCAGCTTCAGCGCCAATGCAGTCGGATCGTTGGCGCGCTCGCGACTGGAGTTAAGCCGCTCCATGCTTTCGCGGAGACGTTCCCAAATGGGATTTTCGATTTTCGATTTTCGATTTTCGATTTGAATTTCGGCGCTGGGCATGTTGGCCACCTCATACGTGGTTGGTCTTGGATTCAAGTAACCCAAAGCGTAAGCGAGGGCGATTCCACGCTGGATCTCCCGAAGCCCTCGCTCACGCTTCGGGTTACTTTCCCGGCGAAGTCTTCCAATCCAAAATCCAAAATGAACCGCCTCATTTCGACATCAACAATGACACCATCTCCTTCAGCCGTCCGTGACAAACTCCCTCGCCGAACTCGACGAGGCCATGTGGATCCTGACCTTCTAGCAACTTCAAGGTCGTCTTCAAAGAGCGTGCCACGCCATCGGCGTCCCCTTTCCGTTCCAGCACCAGCGCCAATTGAAAGTGAGCCATCGAAGCACTCGGGTTGATGTACAGCGCCCGGCGGCAGGCCTGCTCAGCCGCAGTCAGATCGCCGGCCTCCTCGGCAAAGCCCGCCTTCAACAGTTGAGCCTCGATCAACAACGGTTCCTCTTTCAAGCACAACTCCAACATCCGTCGAGCTTGCGCCACCTCCGCCCGCGCCAGCAACGAACGCACGAACCGCAGACGCAACGACGCCCGCTGTTTGATCGCGGGAATGCGGTCCACTCGACGTTCTGCTTCCTCCAAGTTGCCCGCGGTCAGGGCTTGTTCGAGGTGTTCCCAAACCAGCGCGTCCGATGAAGTCCCACCCGGCGCGAGCTTCGTCTCGCTGGCCGGCACCGTGCGACTGCGTGGCAACGGCACCCATTCCGGCAGGGGGGGCGGGACGTTCGGCAGGCCAGGACTCGAAGACATCGTGACGCCCGCCAACACGGGCGGAGGCGACGAAACCGCATCGACGACCGCACCAGACGAACGATCGCTGGTCTTCCGATATAGCGTGGCATGCTCGAAGCGTCGAACTTCGAAGTTTCCGGGATGAGTCGCCGTGACTTCGGTCTCGCCGAGCAACAGCCAGCCGCCGGGACGCAGCGCCTGATAAAACCGCTTCAGGATCGCCGCCGTGACTTCCGACTTCAAATAGATCGCCACGTTGCGAAACAGAATCAGGTCCAGTCCAACGGTTCCCGTCAGCGGCGACGGATACACATCTTTGACGAGATTCAAACACGCGAACCGCACACGCTCGCGCAGTCGTTTGACCAGGCGATACGTGTCGACTTCGAGCGTGAAGTAGTCGCGGTTCTGATGAATGTCGGTCTGCCGGAACGACCATTGCCGATACCGAGCCTCCCTCGCCCGCTGCAGGAACTCCGGATTCAAATCCGTTCCCAGCACCGACGTCTGCCATCCCGAGGCGGCACCCAACAATTGATCGAGCAGAATCGCCAGCGAATACGGTTCCTCGCCGGTCGCGCAGCCGGCGCTCCAGACGCGCACCTCGCGACGTGTGCCGTTCTCCGCGAGGATCTGCGGCAAAACCGTTTCGCGAAGCACTCGAAAATGATGCTCGTTGCGAAAGAAGAATGATTCCCCAACGGTAAGCTCACCGGTGACCCGCTCCAGAAATCCCGCCTGCTGATCGGGCCGAGCCACGATGCCGCGCAGCACCGCTTCGGGGTCTTTTCCTCCCACGCTCTTGGCGACCGCATCGCGCAAGCGGGTGAAACGCGATCCGGACAGGTCCATCCCCGTCTCCGATTCGACCCACTGTCGCGTGTGATCCCATTCGTGGGAGAGGGTGAGATTTTCGATTTTCGATTTTTGATTTTCGATTTGGTCCATAGCGCTGGGCATCGGCTTGTCCCTCCTCACCGCAATCAAAAATCACAAATCCAAAATCGCAAATCACCGCGATGCCGTCCGCGGCAGTGGCTCCAGCGCGACGGCCTCCTGTTGGGCAATCATCCGTTCGGCATCCAGAATCCGGATCACTTGGCCATCCAATTCAATCAGCCCCGACAAGAACCCGCTCTGAACATTCACTTCCTCGACCGACAAGGCCGTGTACAGCGGGATGTCGATCAGGTCCATCGCTTCATCCACTTCCAATCCAACCAGCCGCGAACCGACTCGCAGACAAACGATGTGCGGCTCCGGCGACCGAACATGATTTCGCAGCCCCAGCCGTTCGGCCGCGTCGAAGACGGGGATCAGATGTCCCCGCACAAAGACCACTCCGCGCACAAACGCGGGACATTGCGGGACCGCTTCAATCGGCAGCGCGGGCAAGACCTCTTCGATCACGTCGATCGGCATCGCGTGCAGGTTCCCGCCGATCCGCACCGCGAGCGCCCGTTGCTGCTTAAGCAAAGTTTTCACAGAGGTGTCCGTCACGAGATCAGCCACTTCGCACCGATGAAGACAGGGAGAAACACAGGCGAAAGGATTGACTGGAAGTTGCCCGCCATTTTAGACGGCCGATTGAAAAATGATACTCCCCACTCCCGAATACGATCCGCTGTTCGCCGCTGACGGTATTCCGTTTCGTCAAAAACTGCTCGCCTACATTGAACAAGAGTTCACCGACATCCTCGGTGATCGTCGACGCCTTCTCCATAGCGAAAGCGGCATCGATTGGCTCTCCCAGCAGATCAGCCGCGAGCTTCCCCAACCACGGTCGAATGAAGCCGCCTGACCCTAGCCCGGATTATTCATTGAGAATCGGTTTCTCGCGAGTGAGGGATGGCTCAAGGTGTGACGTGGGTGTGTGACATCGTTGGGGCGTGGTTTCCCCCTCCCCGTGAGTGTCCGGATGGGGTTGGGAGTCGAGTTCTCGGGGGGGCGGCGCGACGTGGGGTGGGCTACTGGGTGCCGATGGCGGGCAGGTTGAGGACCGCTTGGGAGACGGCTGCGAAGTGGTTCAGATGGGGCCAGCCGGGCGCGAGTCTCACGCCGATGCGGCGGGCGCTGACGATCACTTCGGCGGCGACCTTGATCAGCCGCGTGCGCCAGGTTTCGATGTGACCCTCACCCAGCGGGTCGCGGTCGCGGCGGCGGTTGTAGTAGCGCGGGCGTTCCGGTCCGGCGAGGGCTTCCACCGCGCGGTCCGCGGGGAGGTCGTTTGACAGCGACAGCATCTGCGGCGTGAGTGTCTCCCGCACCGTCCTCCGCAACAGCACGAGCAGGTTCAGCGCCGACGCGTGCATTTGCAGGCGGAAGTGGTTGGCCAGGAAGCGGGGGTCGCTCAGGCGGTCGGCGCACAGGCCCCGCTTGAGTTCCTTGTTGCGGTTCTCGCTCTCGCCTCGCTCCGCGTACTCGTCGTAGACGGGTTGGATGAGGGTCTCCGCACCACGGCGGTTGGTGACCACCGCGCGACGGTTCGTCCCGAGTGCGTTCGCCTCGCACTTGATGATCGTGCGCCGCGCCGCGGGCCACGGTCCCGCCCGGTACATCTGTGATTGAAACAGACGCTTCGGCGGCCGGGTTGCCTCGAACTGCGCGACCGCTGTTTCCAGCAGGTCATCGGACATTTTCTTCAACACCGGGTTCATGCCGATGCCGAACGTGTCCGTGATGCGCAGCTCGTCGCAGACGTCGTACATCGTGGGGTTGCCGAACCCGCTGTCTCCACGCAGCACGATCTCGACGTCGGGCCAGACCGCGCGCAGTCGCCGCGCGAGATACCGCAGGTCATCGTCCGCGCCGAGGAACGACGTGCATGATCCGAACCGCAACGCGAGGAACACCACCAGGTCGTTCTCCGCGCAGGTGGACCCAGAGGGTGCCCCGATCGGCAGGTACTGGTATTGGTCGTAGAAGCCGTTGAACAGCACGAGTTGCTGCTGGCCATGACACGGGTCATCGAAGGCATCCACGTCGAGCGTGATCCGCGCGGGAGCCTCGTCTAACGATTGAAGGAACTGGTCCACCATCACGTCGCGCATTCGTTTGAGGTCCGCGATCGTGATGGCGTTCTCAAACCGCGACAGCGTCGGCTGACTGGCCAGCGCCAGGGCCCGCTGCGAAGCTCCGTCGCGGCGCGGCACCGGTGTCTTGTCGCAGATCAGTTGGAAGACGGGGCTTGTCAGGAATTATGTGTCAGGCAGGATTTGCTGAAGTGTGTGTGAGTCAGTTGAGCGTTTTTGGCATTCGGTCTTCGAAGAGGATGGCGAAGTGGTTGAGGGCTTCTTTCCACTTGGGGATGGGCATCGTCCATTT
>JANMLE010000203.1:0-1017 GCA_031372385.1 Planctomycetota bacterium
GCCGGCCGACTTTGAGCGGGATGTGATGCCGGTGCTGTCGCGGTTCGCCTGCAATTCGGGAGCCTGTCACGGCAAGCAGCGCGGACAGAACGGCTTCCAACTGAGTCTGCTCGGGTTCGATCCCGACTTCGATTACGAGGCACTCGCGAAAGAAGGCCGTGGCCGGCGCGTGTTCGCTCCCGCCGCCGAACGGAGCCTGCTGCTGCTGAAACCGATCGGCGAACTGCCGCACGGCGGCGGCAAGCGGATCGAACGGAACTCGGCCGAATACCGCGTCCTGCACGACTGGGTCTCGGCCGGGATGCCGCGCCAGCGCCAAGACTCAACGGCGACGACGGTGCTCACGGGCATCGTTGTCGAACCGCAGGAACGGGTGTTGCCCCGGATGGCGAAGCAGCAACTGCGTGTCACCGCCAAGTACAGCGATGGATCGACTCGCGATGTGACCCGGTTGTCGGCCTACCTGTCGAATGAAGCGGCGCAGGTCGCCGTGAATGACTCCGGCCTGATGACCGCGGGGCCGATCGTCGGCGACACGGCCATCATGGCCCGGTACCTGGGACACATCGCTGTCTGCGGTGTCGCCGTGCCGCATCCCGACCCGGCACCCGACGATGTCTATGCGACTCTCCCCCAGCAGAACTTCATTGATGAACTCGTCTGGACGAAGCTGAAGACGCTGGGGATCACGCCGTCCGGGCCGTGCGCCGAACACACGTTCCTGCGGCGTGCGTATCTGGACATCATCGGCCGCGGGCCGTCAGCCAATGAAGCACGGCAGTACCTTGATGACTTCTCCACGTTTAGCCGCAACGCCAACGGCGTGCGCGCCGATGCGGAGCCGACGCCCAATCCCGCAACCGCCCACGCCGATGGCGTTGGGGCGAAACGTGTCGGTGTGGATGACGCCCTACTCGCGCGCCGCGAGGCCCTGATCGACCGCCTGCTGGCTCATCCGGAGTACGCCGAGCACTGGGCCAACAAGTGGACCGATCTGCTGCGACCGAACCCGTATCA
>JANMLE010000242.1:0-3766 GCA_031372385.1 Planctomycetota bacterium
CAGAAGGCGCTCGAACGTTGTGACGAAACCCTGCGCGAACTGGCGATGGAACGGTACCGCACATTTGAATCGAAGCTGGGCGGGGAATTGACGGCGTTCGCCGTGCGCGAGTCGATCCGGCAACTGGTCACATCCGGCGATTGGGTCTGGCCAGCGGAGACCGACAGCGAAACGTGGACAAATCAAATCGTGGTGTCGCTCACCACCGAACTCGGCCCGTGGCTGGCCACGACACCGGCCCTGGAAGACGTGACACTGCTCGTGCGCCGCGTCGTTCAAGCGGGCGAGAAATCGGGCGCGGTGACCAACGCCGTCACGGCGCTGGAACTCAAGCCGGGATTGCTCGGCCGGGCCAGGGACACGTTGGGGGAAATCTTCGGAGAAACTCGTCCCACGCTGCCGGATGAGATGCTCCGCCGCGTGACGCGCCATCACGCGGACCTGTGGCACACCCACGTTCGTGAAGTGAATTGGAAACTGTTCGACCACGGCGTCGAGGCGTTCACGTCGTTCGCACTCGAAGAGCTCGCCCGCGCCGCACGGCAGCAGGGATTGACCGCGTCGGCACCGAAGGGAAATGAAACCGACGAGTTCGTCAGCGCGTCGCTGGATTCACAGCGGGGACTCGAGCCGGACGCCGCGGTGATGCAACCGTTCATGACCTTGAAGGAGCAATTGCAAAAGCCGTTCGCCGACCGCGTCTTCTTCTGGCCGCGTCGCAACGGACCGAAGGGCGATCTGGTCGACGACGAGATGGGGCGCGTGTTGCAGGTGCCCGGTTGGAGCAACATCTTCACGCAGCCGATCATCAACCGGATCGAGATGCTGTCGACCGGTGTCCGCACCGACATCGGGGTCAAGGTCTTCGGCCCGGATCTCGACACGATCGATGGCGTCTGCAAACAGATCGAAGCCGCGCTCAAGCCGCTCAGCGGGGCGCGCGACACCATCGCGGCACCGATCATGGGCAAGGGCTATCTGGACATCGACATCGACCGCGAGGCCGCCGCGCGCTACGGCATCAGCGTGGAGGACATCCAGAACGAGATCGAAGTCGCACTGGCCGGCCGCGCCGTGACGTACACGGTCGAGAAGCGCGAACGGTTCCCGGTCCGCATCCGCTACGCCCGTTCATCGCGCGACACCGAGGACGCGATCCGCCGTCTGCTCGTCAGCCCCAACAGCATGTCCGCGCCGGTCGCGATGGCCAGTCCCGCGAGTTCGATGTCGCGCCCCCCCGGTGGCGGGACGGGAACCCTCGCGGCCGATCCCAGCACCAGCGACGGACACTCGGCGTCACCCGGCCACGCCATTTCCGGCCGGCCGCTGATTCCGCTGTCGGCGCTGGCCGACGTGAAGATTGTCGAAGGCCCGGCGATGATCAAGAGCGAGAACGGTCGGCTGTTGAACTATGTCACGCTCAACGTGCGCGGACGGGACATCGTCGGCTTCGTCGAAGAGGCCCGCCGTGTCGTCTCCGAAAAGGTCTCGCTGCCCGAGGGTGTTCACATCGAGTGGAGCGGCGAGTTCGAGCATCAGGTCCGGGCGGCACGCACGCTGCGGTTCGTCTTTCCCGTCGTCATCGCGCTGATTTTCCTGATCCTGTACCTGACGTACCGCGACCTCGCAGACGCCTGCCTGATGATGCTGACCGTCCCCGAGGCCCTCGCCGGCGGCGCGTTCTTCATGTTCCTGTTTCCGAAAATCATGCAGGGCTGGGATGCGCCGCCGATGGATTTCAGCGTGGCGGTCTGGGTCGGCTTCATCGCCTGCTTCGGCATGGCGACCGAGACCGGCATCATCATGCTGGTCTATCTGCGCGAGGCAATCGAGCGGCGCGGCGGGCTGGAAAAGATCGCCTCGCTCGAAGAACTGCGGCAAGCGGTGATCGAGGGGGCCGTGCATCGCCTGCGACCCAAGTTGCTGACGGAGGGCGTGGCAATCATCTCCATCTTCCCGATGGTCTTCGCCACCGGAGTGGGGGGCGAGATCCTCGCCCCGATGGCCCTGCCGGTGCTCGGCGGCCTGCTGATCTCGGACGAGGTCGTCGATCTGTTTCTGCCCGTCCGCTTCTACTGGGTCCGCCGCGCCCGCTGGCTCAAGCTGCACGGCCGAGTCGACACGGGCCACGTCACGCACTCGGTTGCCATTCCGAAAGAAACGGCTGGAGTTTAGGGTGGCACAGTCACGGCTTCAGCAGGAACTCCATCGGATGGTCACTCCCCGCTCAATGCGCACGAACAACACGGACGGGTCATGCCGATCGGGCAGCATTGCGAACAGTTCTTCCAGTGTCCGCGCGGTCGCCACAATCTGACAATCCTTGGCGGCGATCCAATCACCCGCATGACGACTGCGAATCTCTTCGGGCAGATGGTGAAGAAATGCGCGCGTGGGGGCGATGTCGCGGACATACGCCTGCTGCTGTGGTGTGGGCATCCACGGGCGGACCTTGTAACGCCTCGGCTGAATCATGAGCGACTCCTTGGAAGGGACCGAGGGATGATATACCTCGCGCGGCTCGAACAAACGTCTCACTCATGGCCGCGAGAAGTATAACCCCGCCGGATGGCACGGAACAACGGCGGCCTCACCTCCGGCCGCGCCACAGCTTGGTCGCAATGGGATCAGGCATGCGCTTGGTCGGGGGATCACACGGGGCCGACTCTTGATGACATTGCTTTCAATGGCCTTCGGTCGTGAATCCGCCGGGTTACACCAGGATTTCCGTCAGCACATCGCCGCCCACGTCGGTCAGGCGGTAGTCGCGGCCGTTGAAGCGGTAGGTCAGCTTGGTGTGCTCCAGTCCCATCAGGTGCAACAGCGTCGCGTGCAGGTCGTTCACGTGGACCTTCTTCTCGACCGCCTTGTAGCCGAACGGATCGGTGGCCCCGTAATGCAGGCCCCCTTTGACGCCCGCGCCCGCCATCCAGATCGTGAAGCCGTTGGGATTGTGGTCGCGTCCCTTCGCCCCCTGCGAATCGGACGTCCGTCCAAACTCGCCGCCCCAGATGACCAGCGTCGAGTCGAGCAGGCCGCGCGATTCCAGATCCGCCAGCAGGGCCGCCGCCGGTTGATCGGTGTGCAGGCCGCACGAGCGGTGATTGGTCTGCACGTCGGAGTGACAGTCCCACGGCACGTCGTTGACGCTGCCGTCGCCGCCGACTCCCTTGCCGGCGAAGATCTGGATGAAGCGGACCCCGCGTTCGACCAATCGCCGCGAAAGCAGGCACTGCCGGGCGAACGTCGCACATTCCGGATTGTCCATCCCGTACAGCTTGTGAGTCGCCTGCGATTCCGCCGACAGATCGAGCGTCTCCGGTGCGGCGATCTGCATGCGATAGGCCAGCTCATACGAATTGATCCGCGCGGCGAGGTCCGCCTGCGTCGGGCGCGAGCCGGCATGTTCCTGATTCAACTGCCGGATCAGATCCAGTTGCGACCGCTGTTGAACATCGCTGTGCCGGGCATCGCGGGCGAGGTTGTCGATCGCTTCCTTGCGACGCGCATCCAGTGCCAGCGCCTGGTACGTCTTGGGCAGGAACCCGGCCGACCAGATCTGGTCATCGCCGCGCGGCCGCGTGTCGTGCAGGACGACGTACGACGGCAGGCTTTGATTCTGCGAACCCAGCCCGTACGTCATCCAAGCCCCCAGCGCCGGCAGCCCGGGCCGGTTCGTGCCGCACATCAACTCGATCGACGCCGGGGCGTGGTTGTTCTGCTTCAGATGCATCGAATGCAGGAAGCACATCTTGTCGACATGCTG
>JANMLE010000290.1:0-1855 GCA_031372385.1 Planctomycetota bacterium
CAAGGGGGAATCGAACGTCATCGCCGAAGTGTCGATGGACGAAACTGATGCCCCGCAGACGCCGCCGGAACTGCTGATCATCCTGGCCGCGATGGCCGACGAAAAAGTGCGCATCCAAACCATCGCGCCGAAATTCACGGGGCGTTTCAACAAAGGGGTGGACTATGTCGGCGACCTGGTGCAGTTCGAAAGAGAGTTCAATGACGATCTCGCCGTGATCGCGCACGCGGTTCGGCAGTACGGCCTGCCGGCGAATCTGAAGCTCAGCGTTCACAGCGGCAGCGACAAGTTCGGCATCTATCCCATCATTCGCCGCGCCCTGCAGCGCTCGGGTGCCGGACTGCACGTGAAGACCGCGGGGACCACCTGGCTGGAAGAGCTGATCGGTCTGGCCGAAGCCGGCGGCGACGGGCTGTTGTTGGCGAAGGAGATTTACGCCTACGCCCTGGCACATGTGGATGAACTGTGCGCCCCGTATGCCAGCGTGATTGACATCGACCGCGCGAAGCTGCCGGGTGTCGCCACGGTCAACGGCTGGTCCGGCCCGCAATTGGCCAATGCCCTGCGGCACATCCCGAGTCACCCCGAATTCAATGCCCACATGCGTCAGTTGCTGCACGTCTCATTCAAGATCGCGGCCAAGGCGGGCGCCCGCTACACGGACCTGCTCGAAGCCAACGAAGCGATCGTCGCCAAGCAGGTGACCGAGAACATCTACGAACGCCACATGCGGCCGTTGTTCATCGGCTGAAAGACCCCTCATGCAAACCCGTCCGCTCGGCAAGACCGGTCTCGAACTTCCGATCCTCAGCTTCGGCGCGTCGTCGCTGGGGCAGGAGTTTCGCAGTGTGCAACTCGACGAGGCGCTGCAGAGCGTCCGCGTCGCCCTCGATTGCGGCTTGAACTTCATCGACACCTCCCCCTTCTACGGGCGCGGGATGAGCGAGGTGCTGCTCGGAATCGCGCTGCGGGGCGTGCCGCGCGACAGCTACACGCTCTGCACCAAGCTGGGCCGCTACGACCTGGGTCACTTCGACTTCAGCGCGAAGCGGGTGGCTGAGAGCGTCGACGTCAGCCTGCACCGGCTCGGCACCGATCATCTCGACATCATTCTCTGCCACGACATCGAGTTCGTGCCGATGCCGCAGATTGTCGACGTGACGATCCCCGCGCTGAGAAAGATTCAGCAGTCGGGCAAAGTCCGGTTCATCGGGTTCAGCGGATATCCGCAGAAGATCTTTCGTTTCATCTGCGACCAGACCGACATCGACTGCGTTCTGTCGTACAACCAATACACGCTGCAAAACACCCGGTTCGCTGACGAGTCGGTGCCGTACCTCAAGGCCAAGGGTGTGGGCGTGATGAACGCCGGACCGTTCAGTGCCCGGTTGCTCACGAACGCTCCCCTGCCCGCTTGGTTGAAGGAGCCGGAAGCGGTGAAGGACGCCGCCCGTCGCGCCGCGGCGCATTGCGCGAAGCACGGCGTCGACATCGCCAAGCTGGCCGTCCAGTTCTCATGCGCCCATCCGGACATCGCAACCACGGTCGCCGGCAGCGCGAACCCGACGAACATCCGCAATTGGGTGAAATGGCTGTCGGAACCGCTCGATGAACAACTGCTCCGCGACGTCGAGGCGATCTTCGCCCCCGTCAAGAACTTCGGCCACGCCGAAGGACTGCCCGAAAACAACTGACGCCGGTCGCCGCGGGAGAACAAGAGCCGCGTCGACTCTCGTCGAGCCTCGTGAGTCTCGTGAGCCTCGTTCCCAAGCTCCTGCTTGGGAACGGACGCGGCCAAGCTCCCGCTTGGCGAGGCGAGTGGGACGCGAACTCCGGCATCGTGAAGCGGAGCTTC
>JANMLE010000306.1:0-2675 GCA_031372385.1 Planctomycetota bacterium
ATTTTCAATCCGTCCGAGGACGAACGGGGGCGAACGGACGGATTGAAAATCCGTCCTACGGGAACTGCACGGTCATCACCAAGACTCGACGCGCAGCGGATGCGTGTTGACGTGCCGGGTCAGTTCTTCGGCGTTGAAGACGCCGGTTGTAGCACCCATTGAGCGGACGCAACTGGCGCCCATGGCCGTGCCGAGTTGCAGGCAGCGGCTGGCATCTGCTCCGTGGAGCAGGCCGTAGACGAAACCGGCGACGAATGCATCGCCGGTGCCGGTCGCGTCGACCGCTACCACGGGATAGATCTCTGATCGCAGACGTTCAGTCGGTGAGGCGAGCAGCGCGCCGCGGCTGCCGCAGGTGATGACGACCGTCTTCGCGCCGAGTTCGCGGAACCGCAGCACCTGGGCCTCTGGATCGGCTTCGCCGCAGAGTCGTTCCGCTTCGTCGTTGTTCGGGAAGAAGTAGTCGGTCCAGGGGAGGACGGCCTCAATCCACGGCCGGAAGTTGCCGTCCGATTCCGGCAGACAGACGTCGAGGATCGTCGTGACGTTGGCCTCGCGCGCGAGGCGGAACATGCGCAGCACGCAATCGGGCGTCAGTGCTTCGAGCAGGCCGAAGCCGCCAACGTAGAGGACTTTGGCGGAGCCGATGTCGTGGGCGGTGACCTGCATGCCGTCGTACTCGGCGTTGGCTCCGACACAGTGGATGAAGCGACGATCTTCGCCGCGCACGTTGAGGACGAACGTGCTGCTGGTCGGTGCGGTTTGGCTGAGGACCAAGCCGGAGCAATCCACGGTCGAGGCCACCAGCCGATCGCGGACTTCGCGGCCGAAGACGTCGTCACCAACCCGGCCGGAGACTCCCACGCGCAGGTCCAGCCGGGCCATGTCGACCGCGACGTTGGCCGCGCAGCCGCCGATCGTGAATTCGACTCGATCCGTCCGAATCAGGCTGCCGGGGGGCGGCATCCGGGCGATCGGTTGGCAGACGGAGTCGGCGACGATGATTCCGGCGCAGAGACAATCAAGCGACGCGGGCATGCGTGGTTTCCCTTGCTGACACGCTTTCCAATTCGGCTCATCACGCGGAGCGTGATGGCTACGTAGTTCTCGGTCTGAGGCACCTGTAAAAACAAACCGTAGCACGGACGCCTCGTCCGTGCGTTACCAGTGGGGATTCGCTCGGACGAGGCGTCCAAGCTACGTTTTCCACAGCCTGTCACACGCGCAGTTCGTCGGCCGACTGGTTCAGTTCGTCGGCGTAGCGTTGTCGGATTGGGCGGATGATGTTGGCGATGAAGGCGTCGACCTGCTCGGGCGCGCGGCCGACGAAGCGGCGCGCGTCGAGGGCCGAGTTCAGATCGACCCGCGCGAAGGCGGGATCGAGACGGAGTCGTTCGAGCAGGTCGTTGTCCCGGCCTTGTTCTTTGACCATGCGGGCCGCTTCGACGCTGTGGATGCGGATCCGTTCGTGCAGATCTTGGCGGTCTCCACCCGCGCGCACACCGGCCATCAGGATTTCCTCGGTCGCCATGAACGGCAGTTCTTCGTTGAGGTGCCGGGCGATCACGTTGGGGTAGACGACCAGGCCCTCGACCACGTTGCGGTACAGGATCAGGATCGCGTCGGTCGCGAGGAACGCCTGCGGAATCGTCAGTCGACGATTGGCGCTGTCGTCGAGGGTTCGTTCCATCCACTGGGTGGCGGTGGTCTGGGCCGCGGAACTCGCCAGGCTCATGACGAACCGGGCCAGGCCGCACATCCGTTCGGCGCGCATCGGATTGCGTTTGTAGGCCATCGCGGACGAACCGATCTGATCCTTGCCGATCGGCTCTTCGACCTCCTTGCGGCTTTGCAGCAGTCGCAGGTCCGAACCGGCCTTGTGCGCCGATTGCGACAGTCCCGCCAGCGTGTCGATCACCTGGGAGTCGACCTTGCGCGAGTAGGTCTGTCCCGTCACGGCGTAGGCGCTGTCGAACCCCATTTTCTGGCAGACGATGCGATCGAGTTCCTCGACCGTTTCGTGGTCGCCGTTGAAGAGCGACAGAAACGTGGCCTGAGTCCCGGTCGTCCCTTTGACGCCGCGCATCTTCAGCGAGGCGATCCGGTGTTCCAACTCTTCGAGGTCGAGCACCAGGTCGTAACACCACAGGGTCGCCCGCTTGCCGACGGTGACAGGCTGGGCCGGCTGAAGGTGGGTGAAACCGAGGCACGGGAGGTCGCGGTACTCTTCGGCGAAGCGGGCGAGCCGGTCGATGGTTGACACCAGTTTGGAGCGCAGCATCTCCAGACCGCGGCGCATCAGGATCAGGTCGGTGTTGTCGGTGACGTAACAACTGGTCGCGCCCAGATGGATGATCGGTCTCGCCAGCGGGCAGACGTCGCCATAGGTGTGGACGTGCGCCATGACGTCGTGCCGCAGTTGCTTTTCATGGCGGGCCGCCCGTTCGAAATCGATGTCGTCGATGTGCGACTGCAACTCGTCGATCTGTGCCTGCGAGATGTCGAGTCCCAGATCGCGCTCCGCCTCGGCCAGCACGACCCACAGCTTGCGCCATGTCGAATGCTTCGTCTGCGGCGACCACAGGCGGCTCATTTCGGATGAGGCATAGCGGCCGATCAGCGGGTTGTCGTAAACGTCCTGATTCACGTCGAAATCCTTGGTTGTCTGCTGTTCG
>JANMLE010000327.1:0-7335 GCA_031372385.1 Planctomycetota bacterium
GATGGGCAACTGGTAGTCGCGCAGGATCGGATACATCCGGGTATTGTCGAAGCCGTGCGTGTCCCAGCCGCCGGATGTCGTCCGGCCGCCGATGTTGTTCGCGAAGTAAACGTTGATGAACTTGACGCCGGCCTCCACCAGCCGCCGGGCCAGCAGACAACTCTGTCCATACGTCGTCCGTCCGTAGCGTTCGCGAACCGCCTGCGGCTCGGCTTCCAGATTGAACGCATCGCGAACCTTGGACGAGTTCAGCATCGACAACGACTTTTCGTAGTAGGCATCCAAGCCACGAGCCGCTGCGGAATAGTCCAGCATCTTCGCCTGACGGTTGATCATCTGCTGGATCTCGCGGCGGTTCTGCAACCGTTCGGCGGTGACGCCGCTGGGCAGGCTGAGTTCCGGCAGTGCGAATCCCGTGTCGTTCGGGTCGGAGGTCACCAGCAGCGGATCGTGGGCCTTGCCGAGGAAACTGGCGTGCTGCCCCGGTGTGATCTCACCGTCGCGGATGACGTGCGGGAACGCGACGAACGTCGGCATGCCGCCCGACACCGGAGCCAGCCTGTCCACAACCGATCCGTACGCGGGGAACAGCTCCAGCGTGTCGCGCAGGCGGATGTCATCCAGCGGGGGAGCGTGCCCGGTCAGCGCGTAGTACGCCGCCGAGTTGTGGTTCTTCATCGTGTGATGCACGGTCCGCGCGAGCGTCACTTCGTTCATGACGGCGGCCATCTTCGGCAGTTGATCGCAGATGCGAATCCCAGGGGCCGCGGTGTCGATGACTCCGAAATGGCTGCGCACACCCGCGGGAGCGTCCGGCTTCGGATCGAACGTGTCGAGGTGGCTCGGCCCGCCAAACTGGTACAGGAAGATCACCGATTTCGCGCGGCCCGGCCGGGTGCCAGTCGCCTTCAGGGCACCGGTCGCCTCGCGGGCTTGCAGCAGCTTCGGCAGAGTGACACCGAGCATCCCCAGGCCGCCGATGGACAGCGCGTTGCGGCGAGACATTGAATTGGCGTTCATCCCATTGGCTCCAGGCGGTCCGCAGGCTCAGCGCCGCAGCAGGAATTCGTGCGAGTTGATCAGCCCCCAGGTGACGTCTTCCATTGCGGTGCGAAGCGACTTGGCAGATTCCGATTTGGCAGACTGAGCTTTCGCAGTCTCAAGGTATCGGCAGGTCTGGTTCAATTCGTCAGCCGTGGGGGCGCGGGTGAGAGCGGTCCAGTAAAGTTCCGTGACCAGATCCGGGATCGCCCGTTTGGACTCGATCAGGGAATCGATCCGGTTCCCCGGTTCTGCCAACATCGAGTTGACCAGCGTTCCGCTGACGAGTTGAAACGTCTGCGTCAGGGTGGTTTCGTCCGATCGTTCGCAGTCGCACGATTGCAGTCGCGGCGGTTTGCCGAACACGGTCAGGAATTGATCGGCGGTCGACGTTCCCCCTTCCTGGCGGCGAACCCGGTGGAGCGCGGGGAGTTGGGCCGCGCGCGGACCGGTGGGAAAGCCGCTGAACTTCAAAGGCACGTCCAACACCTGGCTGGTCGCATCCAGCAGTTGTTCCGCCGACAGGCGACGGATCAGGGCGTGGCTGAAGTTGGATTCATCGTCGCGATTCGTGTCGTTGGGCGCGGACGCGGCCTGATAGGTGTTCGAGTTCAGGATCAGGCGGAGCAGGTGTCGCAGATCGAAGGCGCGTCGGCTTGCCGTCGCGTCGCCCGTGCCGCGGAGTTGGTCGCACAGCGCGTCGAGCAGCTCGGGATTGGACGGCGGATTCGTCGCGCGAAAGTCATCGACGGGGTCGACGATCCCGCGGCCCATCACCTGTTGCCACGTCCGGTTGGCGAGCATCCTCACAAAGCGGTCGTTGTCGGCCGATGTCATCCATTCCGCGAGTGCCAGCAGCGGATCATCGCGCGAGGTGACACGGCTCGCCGCTCCCAGGAATTGCGGAGCCCTGGTCTTGTCGGTGCGGGGATCTTTGGCTTCGCCGCCGCCTCCCATGAAGACGATCTGTTCGCCGTCGAATTCGTGGTTGTCATTCTTGTCGCGTCGATTGTTCTCGATGATCTTGTAATCGACCCGCGCGAACACGCTGGCCCAACTGTAGTAGTCGTCCTGAGTCCAGCGGTCGAACGGATGGTTGTGACACTTGGCACACTGCAACCGCGCGCCGAGAAACAACTGGGCGGCGGCTTCGGACCGTTCGAACGGATCGCGCAGCGCCCGGTAGAAGTTGGCGGGCGGAACCTCATAGGTGCTGCCCCGCGCCGCGATGATTTCGCGCACCATCTGGTCGAGCGGTTTGTTGGTGGCGAATGAATCCCGCAGCCAGCCGTGAAAGTTCTCGACCCCTTTGCGGTCGAGTGTTTTCTCTTCGATGCGGAGCAGATCGGCCCACTTGAGTGCCCACCAGTCGGCGAACTCGGGACGCTCCAGTAATTCGTCGATCAGATCGGACCGCTTCCGCAATGACGCATCGGCAACGAACCGCCGGGCCTCGCCAGCCGTCGGCAGAATCCCCAGCAGATCCAGAAAGAGTCGCCGGACAAACGTCGCATCGTCGCAGGTCATCGAGGGGTTGATTCGCAGCCGTTGCAACTTGGCCAACACCCGCTCGTCGATCACGTTGGCCGGCGCGCGGGCCGCAAACACGAAGTCCGGGTGCGCGTGCAGAAACGCCAGCCGCACGGGAACCTGTTGCTGAAGATACCGCACCAACACCGTCGTCTCGCCCGCTTGCAGGCCGGTCACCAAACCGGTCGGCGATGTCTCGGCGATGGGAGCAGAAATCTCGTACACCGCTTGGGACGTGACATCGCGCCGCGAGCCGTCGGAAAACTCCGCGGTCGCCGTCAGTTGAAGTTTCCATTCCGCAAACGTGGCGTTCGTGGTCGAGTTGTCCGTGGTCGCGATCCGGTCGGACGGGGTCGCGACCGGTGCCGGTTGGAGGAACGCTTCGCGCGGTGAAACGATCAGCTTGACGAGCGTCCGGACTTTGGCGGGATCATCGGGAGTTCCCGCCGCGATCCACTCGCGCAGCACGCGGTACTCCGCCGAAGTGACGTCGAACCGCCGTCCCCCTTCATGGGCAATCTGCATCGTCGGCTTGAGCAGCAGCAGACTCTGATCGGGTTGACTGGAATTAGTGCGGCGACCGAGCCAGTCGCGCGTCAGCACGAGATAATCACGCTGCGGATCTTGCCCGCGCAGCGAGATCTGCAAGCCCCCCTTGCCCCGGGCATTGCCGTGACAGGTGCCAAGATTGCAACCCGCCTTCGACAGGACCGGCATCACATCGTTGCGAAAGGAAATCTCATCCGCGCTGGAAGCAACCGCCATGAACAGGACGCACAAGCCAGCCAGCACGGCGCGGACGAGTGTCGTGGCAGCGGACCGCCAGCGGGCGAACGACAACGGGAGGGAAAGCAACATCACGAAGTCGCGATCAAGGGCGGAGTTGAGGCAGGAGATCAGGCACGGCGTCAGTGTACGCCTCGTGCCGACCCGCCGGAAGCGTGGTTGCCAGCCGTGCGGTCTCCGCGGGCACAGAATAGAATGCGTCCCCGACACGGGCTCAACGGTTGGTCTTCATTTTCAAGTCCAGTCGTTCCAAGATTGCTGCTCGCTGTAGCTGAATTCGCAAGAATTCACGGCGTTTGCACAACGGCCTGAACTCTTGCGAGTTCAGCTACGGCGAGAACTTGAAACTACTGACATCTCAAATCTTTCAAATCTCAAATCCCTCTGGCCGGTGGTGATGATGTCTGATCGCTCAATCGTGGCTCGCGTTGCGGATCGTTTCGAATTCCGTCGTGCGCGAACTCGCCACCTCGTCGCTTGGATCTTGTGCGTCTGCGGCCTGTCGAACGGACTGGCCTGGGGACGCGTCCATTCGCCACGGATCGTGTCGCCCCGGACCGCCGACGCCTACAGTGCCCGGACGTTTGCCGAGCATCCGGCGTGGAAGGATCTCGCCCCCGAGGCCAAAGCGAAGGCGATGTTCGAGTATCTCACTGATCCCGAGACCGGGCTCTATCCGCTGGGAGCGGGGGCGTTTGAAGGGGGCGACAAGGCGTACGAGTTTGGCCTCGTTCGCGACCCGATCAAGATCGTCAACGTGTACGGCTACGGATACTGCGATGTGTTTGGGCCGGTCATGGCGGGCCTGTGGCAGCAAGGTGGCAACGGTCGGGCGCGGACCGTCGACTTCCCGAATCTGAAACATGTGGCGTGCGAAGTCTCGGCCGATGATCGCTGGCGATATCTGGACGTCGATCTGCGCGGCCTCTTTCTGGCGGCGGACGGCGGACTGCGATCACTCGACGAGGCACGTCATGACAAGTCCCTCTGGCAGCGCGAGCGTGGCCCGCGTTTCTTCCCGATGGACGACCTCGCCAAGCTGCAACGCGACTTCGCCGAAGCCAAGTTGGAACACCGCTACTCGGTCGCTCCGAGCGGGCACACGCTCGATTTCGTGCTCCGCCGCGGTGAGACATTCACGCGCTGGTGGCAGCCGCAGGGGGGACGCTGGCTGGTGGGCAGTGACGATGCGAAGGACAAGTTCCGCAAGGAGCTGCTCGAACGGGAACCGCGCGGCCCCAAATCAAAGCACGCCGAGTTCACGACCCACACGCACGGAAACGGCCGATTCGTCTATCAGCCCAACCTGAAACAGAGTGCCGCCGATTTCGAAGACGGCGTGTTCGACTCGCACAATGTCCGCGTGACGGACGGCGGGTTGACGCTCACAAAGCCGGGCGAAGGTTGGGCGGTGTTCGAAGTCCGTTCGCCGTATGTCATCGTCCCGCTGGTGGGCAAGCTCGAAGATCCGAAGGACGACACCGAGGCTTCAGTGATCGAAGTCGATGCGGCCGAGGCGACGCTCGCGTGGTCTCCGGACTTCGGCGACAGATGGATCACACTCGAACCGAAGCAGTGGCCCGCGACCGTCGATCTGACCACCCACGTCGCCGGCAGCTACGGCTATCTGCTGAAGGTCGGACTGAAGGGGAAGCCGGGAACGGCGCTGGTCCGCTCGCTCAAGATCACCACGTGGGTGCAGCTTGCCCCGGCCGCGCTGCCGGGACTGAAGGCGGGCGAGAACTCGTTCGCACTCAAGACCGGCGATCACTACGGACTGCCGAGCCGTGTCTTGTCGATCCAGCCGAATGCGGCGGACGAAAACGCATTTCTGCACTACCTGATTCGCGCGCCAAAGGAGTTCGATCCGGCGAGCCGCTCGGAGCGTGCCAAGGGATCGATGATCGCGCGGCTTCCCGCGCTGCCGCAGACAAAGATCGCCTGGTTCTCGGCGGGGGCGAGCTTCCGGATGAGCGTCGGCACTCCCGACAACCCGCCTCGCAACGCGATCCGATTCGCGGTGGACTCGCCGCGTGATTTCAAGCCTCTCTTCCAAGACGGTCGCGACAGCGCGACGGCACTTGTCCGTGAGACCGAACAATCGCATTGGCACTACAACGTCGACCGAGAAGTGAAACTCGACAAGCCCGCTGGCACCGTCTACGTCCAGTATGAGGCCGATCCCGCGCTGAACGGTTACCGGCTGTTTGCCCACTGCCTCGATGATCAGCCCCGTCCCGCGACGCCCCTCACCGTGAAGCATGCGTGGACCGAGGGGGGCGTCCCGAAAGAACACTCGCAAACTCTCCACGAAGCCGGTGGCTATGCAGTCACGGCGGGAGCCGATCCCGTGAACACGCTGATCGAGTTGAGCGTGCCATCGTCCGCCGCCGAGCCACCGAAGTAACAGGACACGTCATGCCTCACCAATGATTAAATCGTGAGTCGGGCGAACTTGATCGTCCGGTGCCTCGCACGTGTCCCGCATGATCGCTCTTCAATCATTCTGCCCCCCTCGTTCTGCCATGCGAGCGATGCTTCGCAAGTGCCACGCTGTTCGGATTTCGGCTGTTCGCACTGCCTCTCAATCGCACCGCATTCGCCGGACGAAACTGTCCAATCTCGACCCTGTCGCGTCCGCCGCCAAACACAAGTGGGCCGGTGTGGACCAGAGGCCGCTCTTGGTTGAAACTTTGCTCCGCAGCGCATCGTCCCAACGAGGTTGGTCTTGCTTGATTGCGGGATGCGGTGATAATTCCCTGTCACCGAAGACGATTCTCCCGCGAGTTCGACTCATCTCCGGGCCGACGCTGCTGGCGACGCCCGAGAGTTTGTTCACAGACGGTCTTCATTCCGTGAGGGGTACGGTCTCATGAGCACTGGACGCGAATTGTTGCAGCAGATCTCTTCCCGCCAGAGCGCCCAGGCGTTTCGGCAGGAGCACTGGCAGGGCTCGTTCGACGAGTACCTGGATATCGCCCGGAACACTCCCGAGGTGACGCGGACTGCGCACCAGCGCATCTACGACATGATCAAGTCGTATGGCACGTACCCCATCGACGAAGGCCGGCGCGACGGCCAGATCCGCTACAAGTTCTTCGACGATCCCGAGAACGACGGCGTCGATGCGATCTTCGGTTTGACCGAGCCGCTGATGCAGCTCGTCAACGTGTTTCGCTCTGCGGCCCTCAAATACGGCAGCGAACGCCGCGTCCTGCTGCTGCATGGTCCGGTGGGGAGTTCCAAGAGCACGATCGCCCGGCTGCTCAAACGGGGCGTCGAGCGTTATGCCCGCAAGCCGGAAGGGGCGCTGTACACGTTCGGTTGGAAAGAGGACGACGGCAGCATCACCTGGGATCCGATGCACGGCGAACCGCTGCTGCTGGTCCCGCCCGCGTTCCGCGACGAAATCTGCGCGACGCTCAACGAGGGCCGCGACCCCGACAAACAGTTCAAGGTCGAAATCAACGGCGACATCTGCCCGCTCAGCCGGTTCTACTTCAAGGAACGGCTCGACAAGTGCGACGGTGACTGGACGAAGGTCATGGCATCGATCGTCGTCAAGCGGTTCTTCCTCTCCGAGCAGGACCGCATCGGCATCGGCACGTTCCAGCCCAAGGACGAGAAGAACCAGGACAGCACGGAGCTGACCGGCGACATCAACTACCGCAAGATCGCCGAGTACGGCAGTGAATCCGATCCCCGCGCGTTCAACTTCGACGGCGAATTCAACATCGCCAACCGCGGGATGATCGAGTTCATCGAAGTGCTCAAGCTGGACGTCGCCTTCCTGTACGACCTGCTGGGCGCGTCGCAGGAACACAAGATCAAGCCCAAAAAGTTCGCCCAGACCGACATCGACACCGTCATCGTCGGCCACACGAACGAACCCGAGTACCGCAAGCTGCAGTCGAACGAGTTCATGGAGGCCCTGCGCGACCGCACCGTGAAGATCGACGTCCCGTACGTCACCAAGCT
>JANMLE010000382.1:0-3139 GCA_031372385.1 Planctomycetota bacterium
GCATCAAGCCTTCGAAATGTTCGAACAGCATCCTTTCGAGATGCGCCCGCGCGGCTTCGAATTTCGCGTCCCGCACCAGATCTTCCCGGCTGGCGGTGGGTGAGCAATCGTTCAGTTCCAGCACGCCTCGCAGGAACGACGCCCATTGCGGCAGCAGCCCCTGCGTATCGCGCGCGATCACCATTCGACGGATCGTCGTGGTGACGACCGGTTCCCCCGCAAAGCCAGGCGTCCGCTGCGGCGTCACATACAACGCGCCGGCGATCGACACCGGCTTCTCGACGCGGATCGGAATCACGTCCAGCGGCGCCTCGTTGAACTTCTCCTCCAGAGCCAGCTCGACCGACTCGGGGTCCGGAGTCGCGTCGAACCACGCGGCGTTGATGACGTTGGCCCGCTGGGCGGCCCCGTTCAAATAGATCGGGATCGGCAGATAGTCGGCATACTCCTTGATCGCCGCTTCGATCTGCGCCGGCGAATCCGCCAGCTTGTGATGATCGGACTTCAGTTCGAGCCGGATCTTCGTCCCCGGTTCGGTTCGATCACACGATTGCAGATCGATCTCGGTCCCCTCCCCCGCCGTCCAACGAATGCCCTCGTGTCCGCCGAGCTTGCGGCTTTCGACGATGATCCGATCGGCCAGCAGAAACGCGCTGAACAACCCGATGCCAAACTGCCCGATCAGCATCTCACCCGCCGTCGATGACGCGGCTCCGGCCGCCGACGGATGACGTCCCTTGAGCAACCCGGTGATGCCGATCCCCAGCGTGCCGAGATACTTTTCTGCTTCATCGGCTGTCAGGCCGATGCCGTCATCGCTGACTTCCAGCGTGTGCAATTCGGGATCGGTCCGGATCTGGATCTGCCCCTTGTACGACAGATCCACCAGACGTCGGCGCTGGATCGCATCGTGGGCGTTCTGAAGCAGTTCACGAATGGGAGTGTCGCTGCGGCTGTACAGCGACGTCCCCATGATCTGAATGATTCCGGCGACATCGACCTGAAACGAAATCCGGCGACTCCAAGCCGGCGGGACGCTGGAGTCTGTTGACTGAGGGCTGACGGGGGTGGACATTCGAACTTTCTATCGTGCGGACAGGTGGCAGTACCGACCTGTCATATGAGTCCGAGAAGCGAACGTGAGGGACGACGCGGACAGAGACACAAGCCGCGGAGATCTGTTCGGCCGCAAACTGTAATCTGCGCAGTGCCGATCGGCCACTGGAGGCGGACCTCAAGCGCTACCGTAGTCCCCGGGGGCCCCCCCCCCCCCCCCCCGTCACCCCCCCGCCCCGTCGGCGGCGCCACGGGACTATGGTAGTCGGCAACGTCCCGCCGGCGATCTACCGCTTCCGGCGCTTGCGTGGCTCCTCGAGCCGTTCCGTTTTCGGTTCGTCTGTCTTGCGGCCGCGCAGCACCACTTTCAATTCCAGGTTCCGGTTGACCAGATCCACCGCGGCGACGACGACGCGGACGCTCCCCCCCAGCCGAAACATACGCCCGCTGCGGCGGCCGACCAGCGTGCGGGCGCGGTCGTCGAAATCGTATTGGTCGTCGGGCAGGGAGTTGATGTGGACCAGTCCCTCGGCTGGAAGCTCGATCCCCTGGCAGAAGATCCCGAACTTCTCGACCCCGGTGATCGTGGCGTCCAACTCCTCACCGATCCGGTCCGCCAGGTATTCCAGCAGCTTGAGTTTGATCAGTTCCTTTTCGGCGTCGGCGGCCCGGCGTTCGGTCATCGAACAATGCTTGCCGAGCGACACCAGATCTGCGGGAAGCGGGATCTCGGAGGACTTGTCGCGGTGAGCTGACGCGGGCTGCTCGGTCTTCTTTTTCTTGCGCTTGCCGTGCGGCTCTTGTTCTGCGCGGATGACTTCATCGAGCAGCCGATGGACCGTCAGATCGGGATACCGCCGGATCGGGCTGGTGAAGTGGCAGTAGTTCGCTTCCGACAGCGCGTAGTGCCCGATGTCCGGGTCCGGGTTGTACTCGGCCCGCTTGGTGCTGCGGAGGACCGCATAGCTGACGGGGTATTCGTGCGCGGTCGCATGCACCTCCGCCAACAGCTTCTGCAAGTCGCCACGGCCGGGCATCGCGCGGATCTTGTGGCCGAGCGAGCCGACGAATTCGCTGAGCGCCCGCAGCTTGCGTTCGTCCGGTGGAGCATGCGTCCGGCGCAGGAACATGATCCCGCAGTCGGTCAGCTTCTCCGCCACGGCGATGTTCGCCGCCAGCATGAACTCCTCGATGAGCTGGTGGCTCTCATCGTGCGACACGAGATGCGCCCCATTCACCTTGCCGTCGCGGTCCATGTCGATCTTGACCTCGGGCAACGCCAGATCAAGCGCCCCGCGCGCGAACCGCTTCTTGCGCAGGATCATCGCCAGCGTGTGCATGTCGCGCAGCAGAGCGAGGACTTGAGGTGAAACGTCGACAGAAGGGGAAACGTCGACAGAAGGGGCGATGGCCTCTTCTCCTGTCCCCTCTTCTCCTGTCCCCTCGCCCCTCGCCTTGGAGGGGAGAGGGCTAGGGTGAGGGGGCCGGGCGGTGAGAACGCCCCCCACGCGGTCGCGACTCACAGTGCTGGTTCGGACCGCGATCAGATCGACTCGTTCGAAGAAGAAAGAACCCCTCACCCTAACCCTCTCCCCTCCAAGGCGAGGGGCGAGGGGACAGGAGAAGAGGGGACAGGAGAAGAGGGGACCGTCCCTTCCGTCGACGTTTCACCTCAAGTCCTCGCGTTGCTGCGCGACATGCACACGCTGGCGATGATTCTGCGGAAGAAGCGGTTCGCGCGCGGGGCACTCGATCTGGCGTTGCCCGAGGTCAAGATCGACATGGACCGCGATGGCAAGGTGAATGGGGCGCATCTCGTGTCGCAGGACGAGAGTCACCAGCTCATCGAGGAGTTCATGCTGGCGGCGAACATCGCCGTGGCGGCGAAGCTGACCGACTGCGGGATCAAGTTCCTGCGCCGGACGCATGCTCCGCCAGACGAACGCAAGCTGCGGGCGCTCAGCGAATTCGTCGGCTCGCTCGGTCACAAGATCCGCGCGATGCCGGGTCGCGGCGACTTGCAGAAGCTGCTGGCGGAAGTGCATGCCACGGCGCACGAATACCCCGTCAGCTACGCGGTTCT
>JANMLE010000449.1:0-2479 GCA_031372385.1 Planctomycetota bacterium
GGACTACAGTAGTCCCGTCGCTCCGCCGACGGGACGGCAACTGATACCCAACTGCAACCCAATTTGAACCAAGCCGCGTTCCACTTTATTCGCGCGGAACAAATCGGTTGCCGCGCGAATCAAACGGAGCGCGAATGGGGAGTGGTGTCGAACCGGGGCAACGTCTCAGGTCACACTCGCCCGATCGAGACTGCGATCAAGACTGCGATCAAGACTGCGATCGACGCGGACCTACAGCGGGAGGGCTGTCGCTGGTATGATCCCCGCTCGTCTCGATTGCCGTCGGTCCGTGTTTCACGGATTCGACCGGGGAATCGAGACCATCGGCAGTCACCGATGGCCCGAACACCGGGGTTGAACCATCCTCGCCCGTCAACGAGAAAGTGTTTCACCGCTGACGGGCCATCGCCAGTACTTTCACAGGACACTCCTTGGCTTATGAAGATTCTTGTTGTTGGCAACGGCGGCCGCGAACACGCGCTCGTCTGGAAACTCAAGCAGTCCCCCTCGGTCACCCAGGTCTTTTGCGCCCCCGGCAATGCCGGCACGGGACTCGATGCGACCAACGTCGACATCAAGGCGACGGACATTCCCCGGCTGCTGAAATTCGCACAGGCGGAGAAAATCGATCTGACGGTGGTCGGTCCCGAGGTTCCGCTGGTCGCCGGGATCGTCGATGAGTTCATGAAGGCGGATCTGAAGATCTTCGGTCCCACCAAAAAGGCGGCCGAGTTGGAAGGGTCGAAGACCTTCGCCAAGGAACTGATGAAGCGGGCGAACATCCCGACGGCCGAGTTCCGCGTCTTCACGAATTCCGCCGAAGCGATCAGCTACGTCGATGAGAAGGAGCACACCGAACGGTTCGTCGTCAAAGCCGACGGGCTGGCGGCGGGTAAGGGAGTCGTCGTCTGCTCATCCAAGGAAGAGGCCCGCGACGCCATCCGCCGAATGCTGCTGAAAAAGGAGTTTGGTGAAGCGAGCAACCGCATCGTCATCGAAGAACGGCTGGAGGGCGAAGAAGTCAGCCTGCTGGCGTTCGTCGACGAGAACAAAATTGTCCCGCTGGAGGCCGCCCAAGATCACAAGGCCGCGTTTGACGGCGACACCGGTCCCAACACCGGCGGCATGGGAGCGTACTCACCGACGCCGATCATCACTCCGGAACTGATCGATCTGGTGGTCGAAAAGATCCTCGTGCCCACGGTTCACCAATTGAAAAAGGAGGGCCGGCCGTTTCGCGGTTGCCTCTACGCCGGACTGATGCTCACGAACCAGGGGCCGAAGGTTTTGGAGTTCAACGTCCGCATGGGTGATCCCGAAACGCAAGCCGTGCTGATGCGATTGAAAACCGACCTGGGGTTGCTGCTGCTCGCGACCGCGGAAGGAAAGCTCGATTCGATCGAGTCGGTCGAATGGGATCCGCGGTCGTCGGTCTGCGTCGTCATGGCTTCGGCCGGCTACCCCGGCGACTACGAAAAAGGGAAGCCGTTGCGGGGTCTGGAGGATGCCGCGCAGGTTCCCGACACCAAGGTCTTCCACGCCGGCACCCTCAAGGTGGGGGACCAGATCGTCAACGACGGCGGTCGAGTCCTCGGTGTCACCGCGCTGGGTGACAATCTCGCGATGGCGAAGCTCCACGCGTATCAAGCGGTCAAATGCATCCGCTGGGATGGTGCGTGGTGCCGCAAGGACATCTCCGACAAAGCCGCCGGCCGGTGATCGCTTTGCTGGGTGCGATGATGAGCCGGAACGCGCTGGCGTCCGGTTTGTCGTAAGCTCTTGTGTCCGGACCGGACGCTAGCCCGGATGATTCACGGCGTCGTAGCTGAGTTCGCAAGAACTCAGGTCGTGGTGAGATTGGCCGCTGAATTCTTGCGAATTCAGCTACGAACAGCGTGTCCGTCGCGGCTCGACGGGGCCATGAATAATCCGGGCGAACGCGTTCCGGCTGATCAAAGTGAGCTGATCAAAGTGAGTGCCATGGGGCGCTCGCATCCGGCACCTTCGCCGTTGGCTCAGGGTTAAACGAAGCCCTTGGCTCGTCGCCAAGCTATTCCTTGGAGACTGCCTGAGCCCACAGCAGCAATTGCTGGAACTGGTACGCGAACGCGGGCTCGTTGCTCCCCATCGGGCTCTTGAAGAACGATGCCAGGTGCGACATGACTCCGCTGCCGCCCCGGCGGGCTTCGCGTTCGGTCAGGCGGATCAGGTCGATCACCAGCGGCGCGGCCAGCAGTGAATCGCAACCCTGCCAGATGAACTGCAGCACCATCGGGGTGCCGAGAAATCCCTGGAAGTGGATGTGGTCCCACGCCGTTTTCCAGTCGCCCATCGATTCGATGTATTCGATCGAGACCAGCGACTGCGGCTTGTAGCCAAGGATCTCGGTCAACAGGTGATCCTTGGACTTCACCTTGTTGGCCTTGTTGACGGGATCTTCGAGCACCTTGCCGTCGAGGTTGCCGAAGATGTTGTGTCC
>JANMLE010000546.1:0-23490 GCA_031372385.1 Planctomycetota bacterium
CAAGCTCAAGTCGGCGGTCGAAGCCCTGAAGCTGGAATCACGCTATGAAGCCGCGACGAAGGGGATCAATCCGTACGCGGTTCTCATCGGGGGTTTGAACGCCAAAGACGACCTGGAGTCTGGCAAAGGGGTCGATCCCGAAACGTTCGCCGCGCTCTACACGGCCGCCTACGACTTGAAGAAACTCAACATCAAGGATGACTCGCTGGCCGAATGGGTCGACATCGCCCAGTTGGATTACGACGGCGAGGGGCGCGTGACTTATGGCGGCAAGGTCGTCCGCATCTATCCGGTTTCGAAGCTCAAGAAGCTGCGGGCGCAGCGCTTGGTCCTCATCGGAGAATCGCGGGCTGACAAGAAGAACTGATCGGATTCTTTCCGTTCACTTCGCCCCCGCGGTTCCGTCAACCGGAATCAGCGTGGCCTGCAACCGATCGTCGGCGGTGATGATGGCGGACAGCCGCCACGTCGAATCGCCCACGCATTCGATCCGGACGAACTCGGCACACGATCCGCGAATTCGGAGCGTCACGGTCTGTTCGCCCGATTCATCAAGCCGCCACCGCTGATGGTTCAAGCCGACCATTGATGCCTGGGCTTCGTGGGCCGTCGATGAATCCGGATGACCGCCGGATTCGTCCGCCAGGCGCCGTCCAAGACTGGTGGTCCATCCCAAAAACAACGCGTCGAACGAGCGTCCCGTCGCCGCTTCGAGTCCGTCCGTCCCCAACGAGCGACCGCTGACCATCCGTTCCAACAGCGAATCATCCGACTGGTCCAGGCACCATTGCAGAAACAGGAACGCCGCACCGCGACAGCCGTCATGTCGCCAGAAGTCAGGCTGAGAATAGTCGCGCACAACGAGTGGCGAGTCGCCGGGGCGGGACCGATAGCAGTCGATGCGATGCGACAGGTTGCTCTGCGAACCACTGGCTCGGACTTCGACGATGTGCGCCAATGCCTCGTTCAGCCAATCATCCACAGCCGTCTGTTCGGTTCGGGCATCGCTTTCGTTCCCTCGCCGGCTGAACACCGCAGCGTGGCACCATTCATGGGCCAACACCGCCCGCAATTGGTCGCCCGGTTGGAGATGGGAACTGAGAAAAATGACATCCGAATTGTTGCCGAACGGTCGATCGATCCCACGGAGAAAGTCGGCCGGGCTGGTCAATCCGTCGACGGGCGTCCGTCCACTTCCCAGGCGAACCACTTCCGGGGTCACGACCACGGTCAAGTGTCCGTCCTGATCGAGATCGCTGACGGATCCCACCAATTCATGAACGATGTCTCCCAATCGCGATGCCGCGGCCTCGTCGACGGCATTGACGAGAGCGGTCAGCGTTTCGTTCCGGGGCAGTCGTTCGTCGACGTAGACTCGAACCCGCGAGTTTTCGGCACTCAACCGGCAGGGGATCGCGGAGCGGCCGGATTCATTCCCAATGGAATTGATGGCCGTCGGCAGGAAATAGATCCGACGGGAGTCTTGATGAAGGGGTGGTTGTGCAATTGATACGGGCGGAGATGCGGGAGATCGTTTGGTTCGCGGCCGGGTCGCTGGTCGAGGATTCCCACTCTCGGCCGACACTCCGCAGGAAGCCGGCGATGAAGTCTCATCGGCATCGATTCGCGTGGCCTTCAGGGTGACCAGCGCCGCGCCGTCGTAGACAGATCCCGCGTTTCCCAAGACCACGATTGCGGAGCGGGCACAGCGCGTGGATTCACCGACTTCGCCGATGAGTACTTCCGTGGTCCCATGAGTCAGAGCGCTCCGCGCGCCGTCCGGCTGGACATCACCAATGATGGCATGCAGATCGCCGTGTACGGCAACAGGCGCTGTGGAAAATCCGCGTCCACCCGCCGCGTAAATTTCCATCGCGCAAACGACCACGGCACCGAGCAACCACAGAGTACTCCACCGAAACTTGAGTCGATTCATGGACATCGCGCGAAATCCAATGACTTCCCTGGTGCCTCAGCGACAAAGAGTGCCGCTCCAGTCCAATTGATCGGATCGAACCAGTCGTTCAATCCAGCCGAATCGTTGTCCGAAGGTTCGACAACCATTCGACTCCAGTCGGGGGGCCTGCCGGAGAAATGAGTCGCACGCATTGAAACGACGGAAGCGAAAGGAATCAGCCTCCCAAATCAGTTGGACGATGGACTGAGAGTCGAGGTTCTTTGGACGTGTCAGCTGAGAGAACTGGGATCAAATCGCGTGGCATGCGTCGCGGCAAATTCATGATTCCGGGATAATTCGCGGAAATTCCCAACACACTCCGTGGCGGTGCCAATTAGAATCACTCGGCATACGGCTGTTCCGACAAACAAACTCCCGATCTCGCCTCAACTCGAAATCTGGATTTGTGCGTTACCTTTCGAGACAAAAGGCGATTAGGATGTTGCAACTCATCGTCGCCCGACTGGCAGTATTGCCAGCCGTGGCAGTGGTCTGTTTGTGTGGAACCAATCTGCGGGGGGCTGAAGATCCCGGTCGGTTGAAAGTTCGTCCCGTCAAACAGGCCGTCCAAGAATCGGATCCCGCCGAACCAACGGTGGATGAACCACGGGTGGCGCCGAATCCGGGAGCCAGCCTGATCGATGACCAGAAGCAAATGATCCGGCTGTTGACCGAGAAGCTGCGCAACGAAGTCAGCAACGCCGTCGAAATGGCTCGACGGACCAAAGATCCGGAAACCGGGCTGGGTGGTCTGAAGCAGACTCTGGGGGCCGTGAACTCGGCGCTCGACATTGCGCCGGAAGATCGCCAGCGCATGCTGAAGCAACTCCAGTCCGAGATCCTGCAGCAGTCGAATCTGAAGGAAATTCGCCAGCAAACTCTGGTTCGGATTCTTGAACGTCGGGCTCAGGAAGAATCCCGCATGCGTCTGGCCGAACAATCGATGCTGGATGAAGAGCGACTGGAAAACCTCATCGAGCGGGTCCGTGCGCTGATGCTCGAAGGCCGTCACGGCCGCGATGAGGCTTATGCGGAAGCTCAGGAAGTAGCCGACGTCGCGATCAACCTGCGGCCGGGCGAAGGATCGTCCGCGGCCGCCCGCTTCGACGCGGAATCTGCCCAGCAGTTGACACGCGCCTACCGTCTGCGAGCCCGTCGTGCTGACCAGTTCTTGGAAACGCTGCACCAAGTGGAGCTCTCACATGTTCCGTTCCCAGACGAACCGCCGTTGCGGTTCCCACCCGCGGAAGTTTGGAAAGCACTGTCGGAACGCCGCCGTCAAACCGCCACGGTTGATCTGAAGAAGAGCTCCCCGAATGAAAAGCGAATTCAGAAGGCGCTGTCGGAAAACACCGAGGTTTCGTTCGCGGACAACCCGCTCGAAGAAGCACTGAACTACTTGGAAGACCTGCATCACATCGAGATCTGGCTGGACAAGCAGGCGCTGCAAGACGAAGGAATCACGACCGATCAACAGGTGTCGCTGCAGATGTCGGGCATCTCGCTGCGCAGTGCGCTCCGGTTGATGCTCGAACCACTCGGGCTGACGTATCTGATCGAAGATGAAGTGATGAAGATCACGACTCAGGCCAAAGCCGATGAGAAAATGTCGACCCGCGTCTACCCCGTCGCAGACTTGGTCATCCCCCTGACGCCGCCACAGGGTGGTGGTATGGGTGGTGGCATGGGTGGTGGTGGGATGGGCGGAGGCATGGGTGGTGGAATGGGCGGAGGCATGGGGATGGGCGGAGGCATGGGTGGCATGGGCGGGATGGGCGGCGGCGGGATGGGCGGCGGAATGTTCAGCGTGCCTCCAGAACTGCTTGATCAGGTGCAGCCCACGGCCCAGCTTGATCCGTTGAAAAAAAAACGGGATCGTTGATCACTCAAAATGATCCGCCCGCTCGTGCGGGCGAAGAACCAACAACGAAGCGGAAGACGCCACCAGAGGCGTCTTCCGCTTCGTCTGTTTCCATCGGGACTTTGACGCCCGACGCGACTCGAAAGGGTCGGGCCGAGCGGGCCAAACGTTGGCGCGAACAGTTCGAATCCGGGAAGGTGACAGAAGCGACCATTGAGGAACTTGTTGCCGACCTTGTGAAGAGCAAACAGTACGAAGAAGTCATCGCCTGTCTGGAGCAGGCAATCATCGGCGGAAAAATCATTGCGCCGTGGATGCATGAAGCGTTGGCGCTCGCCATGCAGTCCGCGGGCCGTCCGAAAAGCGACATCGAACGTGTCTTGATGTCCAACCAGGATCTGATCGGCGGGGACGCTGATTCGATGATGAAACTGGCGGCGTATCTCACCCGCTTTGAGCGCTACGATCGCGCGATCGAGTTGTACCGCCAAGCGTCCCATCTGAGTCCTGATCGTCCCGAGCCGTTCATCTATGCTCTGGATCTGGCGCGCCGTACCCGAAATGCGGATGCCGTGGTCTGGAGCGCCCCGGAGGTTCTGGCGTACGCTTGGGGAAAAGAGCGTGAGCCAATCCGGCGCGGTGCCGAACAGGCGGCCGCCGATGCCATTCCGCAATTGATGAAGGAAGGGAAGATCTCCAAGGCGCTGCAGCTTCAGGAGGCGATGCGCAAGGCCAAGGAACTCGATCTGGTCGTCCGCCTGGAATGGAACGGCCAGGGCGACCTGGATCTGCTGGTCGAGGAACCATCCGGCACGGTCTGTTCCATGAGCAATCCGTTTACTCCCGCGGGAGGGGCGTTTGTCCATGACGGATATGGGCCGAATCAAGCCAATTGCTATGACGAGTATGTTTGTCCGTCGGCCATGCAGGGCGAATACCTCCTGCGCGTGCGCCACATCCGCGGGGAAGTCGTTGCCAAGCGGGCCCGGTTGATCATTACCCGCGGCAAGAACTCCCCCAACGAAGAAACAGAGACGCAGACGGTTGTTCTCGGACTCACCGACGCGATCGTTCGAATCTCACTCAGCCAGGGACGCCGCGTGAATGCCGATGCCGCGGTGCCGAAGCCAGTCAGGCAAACCGGTCGGCCGGGAACAGCGGGAACGGCAGTGCTGTCACAGATCAGCAGGTCACCGGCCGGCAACACCACAAATTCCGGGAGTGGCGCTGTCGTGGGATACCAACCCGTCATCAGCATGATCAGCGAGGGGATCGCCATGAACGCACTGGCGACAGTCTCCGGCGACCGCCGCTACGTCCGCATCAACGCCGCCCCAAGGTTCTCGTCGATCACCGATGTGTTCACGTTCAGTTTTGTCCGATAGCGGATTGACTGTTCGAGGCCGCTGTTGTCCGCGGGTTCTGAATCCAAAATCTCAACCGTCACGAACGCGCCGCGGACCGCATGCGAACCAGGCCCGGCATCACGTCCACGTCGAGCGGAGCGAACAGACCACGGTCCCACAGTTCCCAGCCGATGGCCCCCATTGCAGCGTTGTCCGTGCAATACTCCCGCGGCGCGATGACCAATTCGACCTGCATTCGTGCGGCAAGCTCATGCAGTCGCTGTCGAAAAACGGAGTTCGCGGCCACGCCACCTCCCACCAGCAGCATGGATCGGCCTGTCTGACGGAGTGCCTGTTCGCATTTTCCCACCAGGACGTCCACCACCGCCGCCTGAAAGCTCGCCGCCAGATCGGCAATGCGCTGGTCGGTCAGCGGTGGCGATTTTGCCCGTGATCCGGGAGTTCCCCGTGCCGCATACAACACTGCGGTCTTCAGCCCGCTGAAACTGAAATCGAGCCGTGGATCGTTGAGAAACGTGCGGGGGAACGCGATGGCTGCGGGGTTCCCCGCGAGCGCCACTTGTTCGATGCGCGGCCCACCGGGATATTCCAAACCCAACACCTGCGCCACCTTGTCGAAGGCCTCACCGGCCGCGTCGTCGGTCGTCGATCCCAGCAACTCGAACTCCACCGGCGACCGGCAGTCATACAGATTTGTATGGCCACCGCTGACCACCAGTCCGACGGCCGGAAAGACGTCGCGTTGGGTGGCGATCTGACAGGCATAGAGATGCGCTTCGATGTGATTGACCGCCAGCAGGGGAACATCCAGCACCAGCGCAAGGGTCTTCGCCGCGGTCAATCCAACCAGGAGCGAACCGACCAACCCGGGGTTTGTGGCGACAGCGATGGCACCGATGTCATCCAGTGTCACCGCGGCCCGCCGGAGCGCCTCGTCGATGACTGGCAGAATCCGTTCGACGTGTGCGCGTGAGGCGATTTCGGGGACGACACCGCCAAATCGCTCGTGCAGTTCGTGCTGGGTCGCCACGACGTTCGACAGGACTTGCCGCTGGCAATCAATGACTGCGGCGGCCGTTTCGTCACAGGACGACTCCAGCGCCAGCAGCAATCGTCGTCTCGGTTCTTCGTCGCTCAAGGTTCCCACGGATTCGCTACAGGAATCGGACGATGCGGCCGGGTTGAATGCTCGACCATTCCAAGAAGGCTTCAACAAACGATCGGCCGAGGCGGCTTTCGACCGCTGCGCCTTCCTTCTTCGGTTCCGGCTTCGCTTCCGGCTTGTCATTGTCGGGGACATTCGCGGGCTTTTCGGCATCGGGTTTGTCAGTGACCTGATCCTTCAAGTACGCGACGCCCTTGGCCAATTGCGTGTCGACAAAGTTGGACTTGGGGGCTTCGCCGTTGCGCAGCACTTCGCGTTCGCGGCGCGCATCGAACAGTTTGCCCATCTCCTCGGTCGACAGCTTGATTTCATACCCATCGCTGGGCATGACCCCCCATTCGTCCTTCTCCGTCGCCTTGGGCAGGCGGTGAATGTTCTTGCCACTGGGGCGGTGGTAGCTGGCGGTAGTCAACTTCAGGGCGCTCTTGCCCCCTTCCAATTCGATGACATTCTGAACGCTTCCCTTACCCCAGGTCCGTTCGCCGATTACGATGGCCCGCTTGTGGTCCTGCAGGCAGGCACTGACGATTTCGCTGGCCGAGGCGCTGTAGCGGTTCACCAACACCACCATCGGGAACCCGCTGTACGTTCCCGCCCGCCGGGCCTTGAAGACCTGTTCTTCGGTGTTTCGCCCCTTGGTGCTGACGATCACACCACTCTCGATGAAGAAGTCGGAGATCGCCGTGGCGGCGCTCAGCAGACCGCCGGGATTGAACCGCAGATCGAGGATGAGGGCCTTCATGCCCTCTTTCTTCAGCGTGTCCAATGCATCGCGAACCTCTTCGACGCTGTTGCGACCGAAGCTGGTCAGACGGATGTAGCCGATCTTCTCGTCGCCCTCCATCAAGTACGACCATTCGCCCTTGGAGTCATAGTGGTCACCCAGCACGGTTGGTGTCTTGATGATCGCCCGAACGATCTCCAGCGACTCGGGTGTTGCCGCGCCGATGTGCTGAATTTTGACGGTGACGGTTTCACCGGGCTTGCCGCGCATCATCTTGACGGCCGAGTCCATTTCGCGCCCTTCGACGAACTCCGCGGTCGGCTTGCCGTTGATCTCGATGATGTGGTCGCCCGCGCGGATTCCTGCCTTGTAGGCCGGCGTTCCGGGGATCGGCGTCATCACCATCAATTGACGGGTCTTCGGTTCGACGGTGACTTGGATGCCGATCCCGCCGAACTCCTGGTCGACCGACTCGTTGAACTGCTTCAGTTCGGTCGGTTCGATGTACGACGAGTAGGGATCGAGCTTCATGATCATGCCGCGCATGGCGGCTTCGACCAGTTCGCGGCGGTCCACCTTCTCCACGAAGTTGCGGTCGATCTGCTCGAACGAGTCGACGAACAGCTTCATCAATTCGAAGTATTCGTCTTCACTGGCGGCCTGAACCGGCGGCGGGGCGGACAGACAAGAGCCCGCGATCAAGAAGAGTGCCAGAACACACACACGCCTAATCATCGTCGTTTCCCTTCGCGAAAGGCTTGCAGCGATCTTCGCCACATGACAGCGCTGAGTGAGTCGACCCCTTGGTCCCGTCGCCCGCAGAATTCACCCAACCGGTTGACCGGCGAAGTCTACGGGCTTTCAGAGATCCGAGCAAGATCCCCGCTTCGCACCGACTCGCACCTCATTCCTCACTGCGGCCGACTTCGGTTGACCCATCAGAAGGTTTCTCAGCGTGACAGCCAGCCACCGTCAATCGCCACGCAACTGCCGTGCATGTAGTTCGCTGCATCCGAAGCGAGAAACACGCACAGCCCGGCGATTTCATCCGGTTGGCCCCAGCGGCCGACGGGAATGCGGTCCAAGATCTGTGGTCCGCGGACGGGGTCGTCCTGCAGGACGTGGGACATCGTGGTTTCGAAGTAACCGGGGCAGATGCAGTTCACATTGATGCCCCGTTTGCCCCACGAGTTAGCCAACGATTTGGTCAGGCCGGCCAGCGCGTGTTTCGCGGCGGCATAGGCGGGGATGTTCAATCCCCCCTCGTACGACATGACCGATCCGATGTTGATGATCTTCCCCCGGCCGCGGTTCAACATGTGCCCGACCGCCTGCTGGGACAGGTCGAACGAGGCGTGCAGATGAACCTCCATGAGCTGATGCCACTCGGACATCGGGTACTCTTCAGGAGGATGCCGGTGTGAGATGCCGGCGTTGTTGACGAGAATATCCAGTCGCCCGGTCTGTTCGAGGACGCGGTCCATCAGGCCGACGCGGTCTGCGGGCTGGCAGAGATCGCACCGGAATTGCCAGAAGCGGCGTCCGGTTTCACGCACCAGCGACTCGATCTCTTCGCAGCCGCCGGAACTGCTGACGGCGACAATGTCGGCTCCGGCTTCCGCCAGACCGAGGGCCATCGACTGACCGAGTCCCCGGCTGGCTCCGGTCACGAGAGCCACGCGGCCGTCCAGTTTGAACAGATCCAAAATCATTGCGTCATCCTCAATCCCGATGGTCCGCCGCCGCCCTGCCGAACATTCGAGAGGCAGGAATTCACCAAACGGCATGACTCGCCCAGTCGGCAGAATAAGCGGAACCGGAACAGAAACCCAGCCACCGCGTCCCGTCCCCGGCGGGTCGCGAACAGCCGTGTTGAGCGTCCGTGCTGTGGTCGATGTTGCTGGAGCGGGGAGCGGGTATTCCCACTTCGAAACGGGATCTCGATTCTGCACGCGGCGTCCGGACTGGGAATGGTCTCGGGCGCAGGATTCCCTTCTCATCGGAGCGGCGGTAACGTCATGACATTCTGGAACATGAACTGGCGGAATAAGGACGGAGTGATGTCCGGTGCCGAGGCGGGTCTGGAGCGGGAGGATGGCGTGTCGCGTCGCGATTTTCTTCGCGTCGGGGGCTTGAGCGTCATGGGTCTGTCACAGACGGCGCTCCTGCGTGCCGCCGCCGCGTTTGCCCATCGCCGGGCCATTCTGATCGTGATGACCGGCGGACCCAGCCAACTGGAGACCTTCGATCCCAAGCCCGACGCCCCGTCGTCCATCCGTGGTCCGTTCAAATCAATCGAAACCGCCGTCCCCGGCCTCCGGTTCAGCGAGACGCTGCCGATGCTGGCGCAACGCGCCAACCGCCTGGCGGTGATCCGCTCGTTGAATCACGATGCGTCGCCGATTCATGAAACGGGCCAGCAACTGCTGCAAACCGGCCGTCTGGCGATTGGCGATTTGAAGTTCCCCCATTGGGGCAGCGTGGTCGCCAGTCAGTCGGCGTCGCGCAGCGGAGTTCACTGTTCCAGCATCATCCCCGCCCTGTTGAACGGGACGGGCGTGAACTCGTACCGCGGACAGGAGGCGGGATTGCTGGGAAGCGAATGGGAACCGGGCGTGGTTGCCTCTGAGATCGACGGTGAACCGGAACCGATCCGCCGCCTGTACGGCGACAGCGACTTCGGCCGCCTGTTGTTGAAGTCGCGTCAATTGATCGAGCGGGGGACGCGCTGCGTCACGGTCAACCTGTTCGATTCCCTGCATCAACGGGTCACTTGGGATTGCCACGGTGATTCTCATTGCGGCCCCGCGACGCTGCACGATTATCAAAGCTGGCTCTGTCCCGAGTTCGATCGGGCCGTGTCCGGATTGATTGACGATCTGACCCAGCGCGAATTGCTCGACGACACACTCGTCATCGCCACGGGCGAGTTCGGTCGGACACCGCGGGTGAACGAACGAATGGGCCGCGATCACTGGACCGAATGCTGGTCCGCACTGGTGGCCGGCGGCCGTGTGACCGGTGGCGCGGTGATCGGAGCCAGCGATGCCTCGGCCTCACAGCCCATCGATCGCCCGGTCTCGCCGGGTGAACTCACCGCCACGCTGCTGGACTGGTGCGGCACGAGCGTCGCACCGCTGACGGTCACGATCGGCAAGACCGACCTGCCGCTGATCCCGCACGACAAACTGGCGCAACTTTGGGGCTGATGTGTCGAGTGGCGAGTGGTGAGCGACGACGCCTCGTGCCGGGTAGCTCGTGGGATGCGTCCACCGTCTGCTGGCTCAAACCTGAGATCTGAAAAGGCCGAGCCCCGCAGTTCTCATCCGTGATCGTGGTCGTGTCCGCAGTCGTGATCATGCGAATGGTCATGGTCATGTCCGCAATCATGGTCATGATCATGGTCATGATCATGGTCATGGTCGTGATCACCGTCGTGATCGTGGTCACCGTCTTCGTCTTCTTCGTCGTCCTCGTCGTCGTGGTCTTGCAGCAGGAACTCGACCTTGGCGGCCATGTACACGTCTTGCAGCGGCACGTCGTGAGCCTTCGCGATTTCGGCGCAGGCTTCGTACTCGGGGGTGAAGATGGCCGGCTCGTCGGGTCGCCAGCCGACTTTTCCCTTGATCGGACCAAAGTCCGTTTCGACGGTGTAAGCCATCCGCTGGCGGACGGACCGTTGAATGAGTTGCCGACGGATGCCGAAGGTGCTGGTTTCGTTGAACAGGATCGTTTCCAGCGCCGCCACATCGTCGGGGTTGCAGAGGACGCTCAGGATCACGCCGGGGCGATCCTTTTTCATCTGAATGGTGGTCGAGTAAACGTCGAGCGCTCCCGCCGCCAACAACGCCTGCTTGGTGTAGCCGATGACCTCACCCGTGGCATCATCGAGATTGGTTTCGAGCAGCATCACGCTGTCAGTACTGCCCGCGGTGGCCCGTGATTCGCCGATCACCAGTCGCAGCATGTTTGCGCGATCGTCGAAGTCGCGCGTCCCCGCGCCGTAGCCGATCGTGTCGACGGTCATATCGGGCAGGCTGTCCGCGAACCGGTCGACGACGGTCTTGACGATGGCGGCCCCCGTGGGCGTGGTCAGTTCCGCGTCGACGGGGACATCGGCCAGCGGCACGCCCTTGAGCAGTTCGGCGGTGCCCGGCGTGGGAACCGTGCAGACACCGTGGGCGATGCGGACCTGTCCGCGCCCCGTGGGGATGGGACTGCAGACGATTTCATCGACCCCCAGCAGGTCGAAGCCGATGGCGGCGGCGGTGATGTCCACGATCGAATCGACCGCGCCGACTTCATGAAAGTGAATCTTCTCGATCGTCGTGCCGTGGACGGTCGCCTCGGCCTGCGCCACCGCGCCGAAGATCCGCAGCGCCAGGTCGCGCTGATTGTCGGTCAGTCCATCGGACTTGTTGATGATCCGCTGGATGTCGGACAGGTGCCGGTGCGCATGTTGCTCGGGGTGTTCCACCCGGAAATGTTTGGCGCGGAAGCCGCCGCGCATCACTTCGTCCACATGGATCGTCACGCCCGGCAGGTTGAGGGATTCGATCCCCGCGCGGATCGCGGCGGCATCGACCCCCGCATCAATCAACGCGGCAACCGTCATGTCACCGCTGATTCCCGAGGCACAGTCCAGATAAGCAATGCGCATGTCGAATTCCTTGGTTTGTGACCGGCATCCCGCGTGTTACCGGGGATCTGGCGCGCCGTGCGAACGATCATCGACACAGTTGGCGGGAACATGGAACTTGCAAGACGCCGCGGACCGCCGTCATCGCAAGGACCAACATGCCGGAGAATGCGGATCCCGATTGTGGTCGACTCTCACCTTGTCTTCCACAGCGGCGGCTTCAGGATTTTTTCGCACCCTGCATCCGGATCAGATCGAGCTTGCTGAGCGGTTTTCCGTCGGGTCCGGTTGTCGGGAGCGCCGGCTTTGGTGCGGGGGCTGGGGCCGGCGCGGGTTCTGCCGCTACGGCAACAGGTGCTGGAGCCGGTGCGGCTTCCACCGGAGGCGACGCGTCGGCACCCGCTTCCGCTTTGGCCTTGGCCGCCTGTTGTTTTCGAATCATGTCCAGCGGAGATGGTTTTGCTCCGCCAGCAGCCGGCACGGCGGGGGCCGACTTGGCGGCCTGCTGGGCGCGGATGGCATCGAGCGGACTCTTGCCACTCGTGGCCGCCGGTTTCGCCGGCGCGGCGGCGGTCGCCGGGGCTGTTGCGGCAGGGGCCTTGACCGCCGGAGCCACCTTCGGTCGCGGGCCATCGACCACCGTCAGGTAATCCGGGTTGATGTCGTACCAGCCGATGTCGACCGGGCCGTCGAATTCGACTAGTGCGCGGCAACTCATGTTGACCGTCTTGACCCTGCCCGTCCAATTGGCGAAGCGACGCAACTCGGGGATGGACGCGTCGACCACCACGTACTTGTCGGTCAGTTTTTCTTTAAGCTGTTCCGCTCGATCAATCGACATCGGACCGCAACTCCGCGATATGGCCTCAACACACGGGTGCGGTGCCTCCTCGCCCCGCACAGACGGCGTGATTCTGTGGTAACAGCACGGTGAAATCAAGCGGGTGCAACGGCTCGTCAAACGTGGCGAATTCACCGCTGGTAGATCGGCAGGTATTCGTATTCGACGGACAGCGCCAAGACCGCCATCGCCGTGCTGTAGATGCGGCCCCACGGATTCTCGCTCGGGTTGCCCGCCTGCCAACTGCCATCGGGGGATTGGTTGGCCAGCAGTTCCTGAAACAGCAGCGGCCGGGCGTTCTTCCAGTCGTCTCCGCCGCGCTTGTACATTGCGATGGTCGTGTAGTAGACGCCGTAGAAGTACCACATGTCGCGGTATCGCAGGGGCCGCAGTGCCAGGTATTCGGCGGCCCGGTGGGCCTCGCCACAGTCCTCCTGACCGCAAACCTGCAGGGCCAGCAGGCCCGTTCCGCTGAGGACGGGTGTGGCCGCATTGCCCGGCTGGTATCCAAACCCGCGGCCGTCGCGCGGCGAACAGCGCTTGACGTAGTCGATCGCCAGATCGATGTTCTCGGCGGGGACGTCGCAGCCGATGTCCTTGGCCGCGCGAAGGGCCAGCAACTGCCAGCCGGAGACGCTCAGGTCGCTGTCGTTGCTGGACGGTGCGTAACGCCAGCCGCCGCGCTGGCTGCCGGCTTTGGGGACCATCTGCGACGCCAGGATCAGGCGGATCGCGCGTTCCAACGCCTTGCGAACGGCCGCGGATTGACGTTCGGGAACCATCCCGTTGACTTCAGCCAGCATCAGCGTGCTGATGCCATGATCGTACATCGGCCCGTGTCCCCGGCGGTGGATCAGCAATCCATCGGGTTCCTGGTGACTGACGACGAACTGCACACCCCGGTTGATGTGTTCGCCGTACGGGCCCTCGTCCGGAGTGTGTCCCGCCGCGAGGAAAGACATCACGGCCAGTGACGTCGCGGAGGTGGCCTCACCGCTGAACGCATCCACTTTCCAGCCGCCGGCGGGTTGCTGTTGCTGGGCGATGTATCGCAGCGCACGAACGATCGCCTCATCGACATCGCGCTCGGACGGACCCGGCGGAGCGGCGTGAGCGGGGGCGGACAGATTGCAAATTGCGAATTGCAAAATGCAAATTGCAAGTTGCAGGAAGAGCGTTGGGCGGGACGCGCGAACAGACTGGCACATGCGATTCATCACTCGCCCCGATCTTGAATCACCGACTGCCGACGGCCCCACTGGCGACTGCTTGTTACGCTAGGTGCGTGCTGATACCGGCAGTCATTATCACGGCTTGTTCTCTTTGGTGGCCGGTTTCGCGATCTCTTCAAAGTACGACTTGATTTGCTTGGCGTATTCCGGCCGGGGTTTCTTGTTGACCCCTTGGAGGATTTCGGTTCGGAGTTGGCCGGGCAGGCGACCCCAGTTCCGTTGAGCCTGCTTCTTCAGTTCGGTGTCCAGTTGTTTCAGGTCGGCATCAACTTGTGCTCCCCTGCCACCCGAACCCGCGGCACCACCCGGTTGCCCGGGCTCTCCGGACTCGCCCGATGCCTGGGTCTGAGCCGGCGGAGGTCCGCCCGGCTGGCCCGTTCCCGGCTGGCCCTGTCCTGGTTGTCCTTGTCCCGGTTGACCCTGGCCCGGCTGCCCCTGTTCTGGTTCTCCCTGTCCTGGTTGTCCCGATCCTGGTTGTCCCGATCCTGGTTGTCCCGATCCTGGTTGTCCGGGTTTACCGGAACCTTGCGCTTGACCGCCCGCATTAAGAACTTGTCGCAACGTGGCCGCAGCCTGTCGGAATTGCTCTGCCGAACGCGCGAGCCCGGATTCACCCTGCGGGCTGTCACCCTGTCCCGGTTGACCCTGTCCCGGTTGACCCTGTTTGGGAGTCGCGGGTGACTCACCGTTTGGAGATTTTGGAGTTGATGCAGAACTCAGTTGGTCCTGTGCCTGTTGCAGTTGTTGCGCAGCCTGCGTGACAGTTGTGGCGAGAGATTCAGGGATGGCTTGGCCGGACTGCGATGGTGCCGGACTCTGTTGGGCCTGCCGAGCCGCTTCCTGGAGTTTCTCTGTGGCGAGCGCGGCCTGCTCGGCGGCACCTTGCGGGTCGTCGGACTTCGCAGCTTGCGCGGCCTGCTTCATGGCCTGCTGAGCTTCTCCCGCGGCCTGCTTGGCTTTGGATGCGGCGTCCGCGGCCGGTTGGGAATCCAGCGGCGATGCCCCCAAGTTTTTTGCAGCCTGTTGCAATTGTTCTGAAAGCGCTGCAGTGGCCTCCGCCAGTTGCTGCTGCCCCAGTTGCTGCGCTCCCTGCTGGGCGGGTTTCGAACCGGACAAGTCCTGCAGTTGGGAAGCGAGATCCTGTTGTCGCTGGGCCAAGTCGCCGGCCTGTTCGGACTGTTTCGTGGCAGGTTGACCCGGGTGGGCCAATTCCTTCGCGGCCTCGTCCGCCGACTGGGCCGCAGCTTTACCCTGCTGAGCGGCCTGATCGAGATTGCCAGTTTGAGCCTCGCGTGCTGCTGCGACCGCCTGCTTCGCGAACTCGGTCGCGGCTTGCGTCGCCTTGGAATCGGGGCCTTCCTGCTGAGCCAAGTCCAGAGCCTGGCGTGCCGCTTCGCGAGCGATCTGCTGTTGTGCCTGCACGGCCTCCGCACCGGCCTGGGCTTGAGCCGCGTCTGCCTTTGCTTGCGGTGTCTGTTGCGGTGCCGGGTTGCCTTGGGGCGGTGCGCCAGGTTTTGGCTCATTTCCATTCGCAGCCGATTCCGTCGGCTGCGACTCGGGTTTCGACGCGGGCGGCTCCGGCGCGGCGTCGCCCAACGGGCTGTCCTTCTTGACGGGGTCCGACTGGTTTGAGTCGCTCGGCAATGCTTCACCGGGTCGCTTGTTTGCAGCTTGTGCCTCGCCCGGTTTGGGTTCGGTGTCGAGTGTTTCCTTGGACTCCCTACGCACATCGTTGGCCGGACGCTCGGCCGAAGCGGGGGCTTCGTTGGCATCCTTCTCGAACGCGTTGGCCAACTGTTCCTGCGGCTTGGCCATCGCGGTCGCTTGCTCTGCGAGTTGGTCCAGCCGCTGTAATTGATCGCGGCGGGCGGCGTCGAGCAATTCAGGGTGTTTCTTCAAGAACTCGGCCAACTCATCGGCCAGCTTCTGACCTTCCGCCTCCAGCTTTTGACGTTGCTGTTCCAGCGCGGTCGGATCGTTGTTGTTGGGGGCGGCGGCGTTGTCCGCCACCTGTGGTTGTTGACCGGGTTTTGCATTCGGCGGATCAGCCGGTTTCGGTTGATCGTTGGACGCGACAGCTTCGCCCGGTTTTTCATTGCCGGCCGGCGGAACTGGAGGTGCCTTGTCGGAAGCGGGGCGATTCTCCGCAACCTCGCGCGACTGCTGGTCCAACTTTTCCAGTTTTTCGGCAAGTCGGTCCGTGTTTCGCGCGAGTTGTTCGAGTTGGGCGAGATCCCGTTCGAGGCGATTCAGTTCGGACAATTGCTGGTCGAGCGATTGAAGTTGCTTGTCGACCGAGGCGAGCCGGTCGATCGCTTCGCTGATCGGCTGCAACTGGTCGCGCGGTTCGCGCTGCTTGGCTTGGTCGAGGCGTTGCTGGGCTTCGGCCAGTTCCCGATCGGCCAGTTGCTGAGCCCGCTCGGCGAGCTTCTCGGTCAGCTTCCGCTGGGCCAATTCTGCGGCCAGCTTCTGCAACCGCTCCGCCAACTCCGCCTGCTTCTGTTCGAGCTTGGCGAGTTCCTCGGCCTTGTCGCTGTTCTGCTGCTTGAGCGACTCGTCCTCGGTCTGCCGGTGCAACTGTTCCAGCGCCTGTTTGGCTTCGGCCAAGTCTGCACGCAAGTCGGCGATCTGTTCCTTGGCATCCAGTTCCCTCTGGACAAGTTCCTTGTCAGGTGGCGTGGACGCTTTGGTTTCGATCATCAGCGTGCGTGCCTTCGTCCACGTTTCCTGCGGGCCGGGGATCGGACGATTGTCGACGGCATGCATCCGGTAGGTGATGGCTTGACCCGGCTTCAATTCGAAGTCAGCGACATCGACGGGAAACTCGTGCGTGATTGATCGCTCGCGCAGCGCTTCGGCCGGAACGATGTCCACCCGCTTCTTGCCGGTGGAGGATTCGAGATGCAGTTCCACGACCGTCAGTCCGTAATCATCCTTTACCTGGGCCGAGACGAGGTACCGGTCATCGGGACGGACCGCGACCGGTTCTTCGGTGCCACCGAGCGAAATCGCGGGGGCCAGGTCGGGATCGACAACGAGCGACCGCGGGGGATCCTCATTGGTCAGGCCGGCCCCGTTCTTCAGATGGATCGCGAACGAACCGGAACTGAGAGCCAGCGCTTCGACCGTGGCAGACCGTTTGTCGGCGGCCAGCTTGAGGGGAACTGTTCGTTCCGTCGTCGGCTTGTCGGCGGAGGCGTTGTCCCCCGGAGCGGTCTCGGCGGGGATGGGCCAGACGAGTTCCGCCGACGCGACCGGCTCACTGAATTCAAGCTTCATCACGATCCGGCTGCGTTCGGCGGCGCGGACTTCCCCTTGGGCACCGTCGAGCGCCCGCGCTGGCAATCCCGTATAGGCCGGAGGTTCGACATCCAGTTGTAACCGGGTGATTGCGGGTGGCTCGGCGACATCGATCCGGTGCGACTCCGACTTCGCCCCCGTCGTGTCCGCGTGGAACTTCAGGCTCTTGGAGACGTGCGGCAATGTGGTCGCGAATTGCTGGGACTCCGCATCCCATTCGAGGCGGCGCGAGTCCTTGATTCCGACCGCATCGGTCCAATGCAGCCAGACCACGGTTTGCTTGTTGTCGGGTTGTGCGGTCTCGCGTCGACGATGCTGTCGGAGCTCGATCTGAATCGGGACGTCGCTCCCTTTGGCGACCACGCGATCACCGTCGACCACGATCAACTCGACGGCCCCCCAATGAAAGTTGCCCCAAGGGGCGAACAGTCGCGCCCAGAGCAGCCCATAGTCGGCCGGACTGAAGGCGAACGGAGCCAACAGCAACACGCAGGCGGTGAAGGCCAGCACCGCCGTGCCGGGTGACCGAATCGGGGGAGCGGCGTCCGACAGATCAAGCTTCTCGACCGCCTTGGCTGTTTGACGCGCCAGCAGGTCACGCATTAGAGGTGACGCGCCGGGAGCGTCATGCTCACGCAGTTCCACCAGCGATGTGAGTCGTTCTTTCAACTCAGGGTGTTGTCGTTCGACCAAGGCCGCCAGTTCGGACAGAGACGGCGGTCGACAGAGGGGCCGGAGAATCTCACGCCACGCCAGTCCCAGAGTCAGCAATCCCCAACCGACCAGCAGCAACAGCCGCAGGCCGCCCCCCAAACCAAGGAGCCAGTCGGCCGCTAAGCAGATCCCCAATGCCACCGGAGCGACGAGTGCCACGCGGCTGATCCCGCGACTGAAGGTGGCATCACGCACCAGTCGATCGAGTGCCACCAACTGCTGTTCAATGCCCACGGGCAAGTCGATTGTCGCCATTCGGCACCTCATGCGGCATCCGCCGCGCTGAACTTACGACCGTTTGGAACGGGGAGCGCCGGATCTCAATGATTGGATTCCGGATCTCCATGTCTGGATTATCGTAAACACCGCAACCGCCCCAACCGGTCGGTTGGGTCTGTCGGCCAAGATTCTGCCGAATAGGCGGTCGTAGTATGTGTTGACCGCGCCGATGATGCAATCGGGAGTTGGACCGGGTGGCACGGATGTCGGCTCATGTCCCGCACGCGGCCCCGACGAGTCGTTTAACCCTGAGCCAACGGCGAAGGTGTCGGGTGCCTGCGCCCCAATGCGTGTGCCGACAGTGCCAGCGGAGTCAGACGCTTCCGCCCGCTCCGCCTTCGCCGTTGGCTCAGGGTTAAACGATTCGAATGGCGACTGCTTTCCCAAGGGATTCAGCGTTCGGTAGTCGGTAGCTTCTTGTACCACTCTTCGACGACGTCGCAGACCAGTGCAAAGGCTTCTCGTTCGCGCGGGCCGGCGGTCTTGTCCACGGGTGAGGCCAGTGCCGCGAGTTGGGCTCGGATTTCCTGTTCGGGAAGCAGATGCAGTCGCGTGGCCAGGATTGTGGCTTCCAGCACGGCGTGACGGGCGCGGTGGAAGCCGAACATGTCGCGGACGCGACCGCCGTGGATGACATTCGCTTCGAGCCGCGTGCGTTCCGACGAGTCATCACAACTGACGATCTCAAATTCGTACCAGCGACAGCAGTCCTTCAACACGCGTCCGTCGATTCGCTCCGCCGGAATCGTCTCGGGGATGGCTTCCAACCGGTGCAACGCGGCTTGGGCGATCAGCAGCACATCGTCGACGACATGAAACACTCCATACGGATTCTGCCGGAGGTTCTGATACGTCGTCGACGTCTGAAACGGCCGCAGGATCAGCCGTGTCATGGTCTCATCGACGATCGGCCCCATCGGCGCGAGGTTCACTTCCGCCGCGGCGTTCAGGGTGGTGACGAGACCTTCGAGGATCATGGCAAATCACGCGAGCGGATGGGGACAGTCGGCACTCCGGCGGTGCGGGGCATTGTGACGGTCGCGATCCTGCCGTGATAGTCACGCGATCTCCATCGCTGCAGCAGACGGGGCGCATGCCCACGGTAGTTTCTCTCGCGGCCGACGATGAATCGTTTAACCGCGTGGGCATCGCCCCGCGCGTGATCGGCAACCCTCGCTCAAGACGCGCGGGGCGATGCCCACGCGGCTAAACGAAGTCGCCTCACTCCGGGCCGCGTGAGGCATATCAGCGATTCAACCCCATGAAGAAGCTGAACATCTGCGTCCTGTCGCTCGGATCCTTGACCAGGGGGACGGCCCAGTCGAGTGCGAGGGGCGTCGGGCCCAACATCGGCACGGTGATTCGCAGGCCGGCACCGACCGAGACGCGAAAGTTGCTCAGCGAAACGTCGTTGTTCACGGTACCAAAGTCGGAGAATGTCACCACCCTGACCATTTCGTTGGCCACGACGGGCAGCATGTATTCGACACTCCCCAGCACCATGAAGTCGCCACCGACATAGACCCCGTTCTGCTTCGGGCTGACGCTGCGGAAATAGAAACCGCGGAACGATTGCAGACCACCGGCGTAGAAGCGTTCGAAGATCGGCGTGTTGGCACCGGTCCAGCCGACTTCGCCGCGCACGCTCAGGATGTGCTTGCCGCCGCCGTCGGCACGCTGGTACATCGTGAAGTACTGCCGGGCTTCGGCCGTGATGCGCGAATAGTCGTATTGGCCGAACGCCTGTTCGACGTTCACTTCGGCATGATGTCCCTGCGACGGCATGAACGGCGAATCGCGGGTGTCGTGCGCGATCGTGAACATCGCCGTCGACAACAGGCTGGTGCCGAGCGCGTCCTTCAACAATGGCGGCGGGAAGGGTGTGGACGGGTTGAAGATGTCGACCCGCTCCAGTCGCAGCGCCGCGGAGGCCGACCACTGCTGGGTGAGTTGCCGGCCGACACGCACCCGGCTGCCCAAACGCTGCTCCGTCCAGTTCTGGTAGTACCGGTTGAAGTAGAAGCCGCTGACACCAAGGCTGTTGTTGGTGTCCATGAAGTACGGGTTGGTCCAGTCAACCAAGTAGCGACTGAACTGCGTGCCGGGCATCGCTTCGATGCGGAACTTCTCGCCGGCACCGCGCCAGGCGGTTCCGTTCCAGAGGTCATCCCAACTGGTGGGGGGCCGGCGGATGTCGAAGTTCTGTTCGCTGAGAACAATGTTACCGACCAGACCCGAGTTGCTGTTCACTCCGACGCCGAACATCAGGCGACCGGTGCGGGCCTCACTGAGGTACGTGTCGATGTCGATGAATTCGGGAGGCGGCAGCCGGTTCATGTCGTCATACGGGTCCGGGTTCTGAATCGCCTTGCCGAACGGGTCGCCCTGAGGGCTGACGTCATAGATCGGATTTTCCGGCGGCCTCAACGGATCGCGGCTTTGAGCGCGGAAGAGTGGTGTGATCGGAGCCAGTTTGTCGTTGTCGTTCACGGGGGCCGGATCGGGTTCGATCGGCTCGTACTTCAACAGGTACGGATCGTCCTGCGGTTCGACCGCCTTGTTTGTCGCGACGGGAGTCACCGCGCGTTTGCCGGGGGCGGTCGGCGACGTGGCGGGCCGAGTGGCCGGACGCGACACGCTGTGTCCGACCGGAAGTTCCAACTGACCGCGACCGACAGGAGGATCACTCTGGCCGCGCGCCACATCCATCGGCGGGGCTGTCACCCAGTTCTTGTTTTTGACGGGGTTCGTTTCGATGCGCGGTCCACCGCCGTCGCTGTCAAAGTAGCCGGACCCGAGAAGTCGTTGCTTGAACATCTGAATCTTTTTCGGGTCCGCCAGATCACCGGGCTGAATCGTCGCGATGTTGCGGATCAGGTTGGTCCGCGTGTGCGGGTAGTCCCCCGCGATATGCACCCCGATGTTGCGGATGCGGTAGACCTTGTCCTCGTTGATGCGGTAGACCAAGTCCAGCACACCCGGCTCTTCGGACCACCGGCGAATGGGAGCGACCTGGGCGAACAACCGTCCCTGTTCACCGTACTTGGCCATGATCGCGTCCACATCCTTGGCGATGTGGCGTTCGTTGTACTCTTCGCCCGGCTTGACCTTCATCATCCCGAGAATGGTTTCTTCCCCGATGACTTCATTGCCGATGACCGAGATCTCGTTGATGCGGTAGCGCTGCCCCTCTTCGATGTGGTAGTGCAGCTCGACCGTCGACTTGTCATCGGCGAACTTCTGCTCGGGAACGATCTTCACATCGAAGTAGCCCAGGCTGTAGTAGTAATTGCGGACCCCCTCGATATCGTCGTTGATCGTCGACGGATCGTACTTGCCGCCGAACAGCCACAGGATGCGGGTCTTGGAACGGGTCTTGGTCTTGAGCAGCGGATCGTAGAAGGCGTCGTTGCCGTCGAACTGAACCGACGTGACCTTGACCTTCGGGCCCTCGTTGATCAGGAATACGACTTCGCGATCGGGATCGCTGCGGACGTCGCCCCGCTCCAGCTCCACGGTGGCGAACGCGAATCCCTTTTCGTGGTAGTACTGCTCGATCCGTCGGGTACATTCCTTGTTGACGCTCACGTCGTAGGGTTGCCCCGGCTTGAGCTGCGTCATCTTGTCGAATTCTTTGGTCTTGATCTTCTTGTTCCCCTTGTACTCGACCTTGCGGACGATGGGGCGTTCCAAGACGCGGAAGACCAGGACGTTGCCGTCATCGGTGCGGCGGATGGACGGCTCGACGGTCGCGAACCAGCGCGTGCGCACGAGCGCGTCGACGTCGTCCTTGATCTGCTTCGCCGTGACGGTTCGACCCGGACGGGTCTTGATGTGCTTGGCGATTTCGCTGTTGGGAATCGTCGTGTTTCCCTCGATCTTCACCGCGGCCATCGGTTCTTCGAGGGTGAACGGTGTTTCGGGCGTCTTTTCCACGGAATCCAGCGTCAAACGGGCCGGTTTTGCTCGCGACGGCAGCGCGATCCCGCGGCCCGACTCCGGTGCCTCGGAAGCCCCGGGACCGAAATCCGTGCTCGGCAATTGCCCCCACGCGACGTGGTTGCAAACCAGCAATCCGCAACCCAGCATCAGGGCGCGCGGCAGCGACCAGAGTCGGATCGCTCTGTCGCAGGGTGCGTGCTGCATGGGTCGGGTTTCCTCGTGCAGTTCTCGGGGTGGAATCACCTGAAAACTGCGCGTTGTGTCAGGCTGATGAGATCGGATGTGAAGTGAATGTGACGTGCCGGAGATGCCTCACCAATGATCCTCTGCCCCGGCGCGGCGGGACTGATAGTCGATTCCGGAAAATCCGACAAGACGAATCGGTAAATCCGGCGACTAAAGCATCGGAACATTGGACTGCGGGAAATCATCGCCGCTTTCATTTCTCGAATCGTCCGCAGTCAAAGCGTTGACCGGGAATCAATTGGACTTGAGAACCTCTGGCATCACAGCGGAGCTTGCCATCGGAAAATAGAATTCGACTGCCTGCGTTCCCAAGGATTTGTCAACAATGATGAGGCGGCACTGGCATGATGGATCTTCAGTACACACCTTTGTCGCCGCATTCGAAGCCCTGTCGATGGAGTTCCATGTGAAATGGACACCAACCCCATTCGAGAGCAGTTCTTTCTGTACTTTGAGCGGATCGGTTGACTGCGGAGACCCGAGGTAATTGGACACGTTTCCACGGGCATAGGCGAGATAGAGTCCATCGTGCCAGCGGTTGCTGGTATTCAACTGGTCTTCAACCCCCGCCTCATCCAACTGATGGGCGATCGCCCGAAACTGCGACAGTGACGAAGACTGAGGATGAAAGATCGCCACACAGACGAGGCTGTGAATGTCGACGACTGCAAAGCAGGCAACGACGATGACCGTTGCCACCGACAGCCGCCGCTCGGTCTTTACCGCAATCAGGGCTGTCCGGAGACTCGACAATCGGAAGACTTTTGTTTGCTCGCTCGTAATCGAATTCAGAACAGTCTCGCGGATCAGTCCCGCAGCAGACAAGCACAGCAACGGAGCAACAACAGGGACGATATACCGTGCTTCGAGGTTCACCATGAAATACCCCGAGCAATAGACCAAAGCGGTCAGCACCGCCCACCAGACGATTTGGCCTCCAGGAGGGGGGACGGCCCGCCGGTTCACAAGCCACAAGAGCACAGCCAACCCGGACAGAATCAACCAGCCCGGAATCAGGCCGACACAGTTTCCCGCGTTGTGCATGGTCACATGAATCTGGTGGCGGAAGTTTTCGAAATTGGCGAACGGGGACCATTCATCTGCAATGACCGGTTCCAGAATGTAATCGCGGGTCAATGGTGGATGCCACAACGGATCCTTGCCAAAACTGCCCGGCCCAACGTTCGCGTGATTGGCTCTTCCCGCGTTGGTGATGGTCAGTC
>JANMLE010000624.1:0-1471 GCA_031372385.1 Planctomycetota bacterium
GGCCAATTGAAACGTCGCCACCTGCTGGTTGGGATCACGGCGCAATGCCTCCCAGAAGCAACGCGCCGCTTCTTGCAGTCGATCTTGCTGCTTGGCCCACTGACCCATCACGACCCAGGTCCAGGGATGATCGCGGGCGAGCGGCGTCAACCCGGCGGCCCAGCGGACCAACTCATCTTCCTTACCCTGTTGTTGCAGCACCCAGCCGAGCCAGACGCAGGCTTCGATTTGGGATTCATCGTCGGCGAGCACGGCACGTAATGCCACTTCGCCCTTGGACAGCGAGTTATCGCCGATGGCGCTCCGAGCGACCGCAATCTGAAGCACTTTGTCTTCCGGCGCACCAGCTTCAAACCTCCGACGCCCCTCGGAATCATCGGCTGTCGGTTCCAAATTGGCGAGCAGCAACAGTTCCTCAAACGTCGCCTTTCCTTGCTCAACGAGTTTGGTCAGGTAGGGCCGGGATTCCCAGCGTCGTCCTTCAATGGTCAGGAGCAGCGCCAGGCGATAATTGGCTTCGTCGTTTTCCGGCTGATGACTCAATACGACTCGCAGTTCCCGTTCGGCCAGGACCGCATGCCCCATTTCGAAATGCAGGATGCCGGCTCGCAAATGCCCCGCATTGCTATCGGTGTCGTCCCGATCGGGGATCCGCCCGTAAAATGCGACTGCCGCGGATGGCTTCCCGAGTTTCTCCAATGCTCTCCCGGCGAGTAACAGGGCGGCTGTGTCCTCGGGTTCGCGCAACAGAAGTTTTTCAGCCCCAGCGAGTGCCTGTCGGAACCGGCCGTTCTGGAAGTCTCGCTCGGTAATGCTCAGAACGTGGTCGCGCCCCGTCAAATAGAACCACCACGCGGCCCAAGCCAGCACCAACAGACCTGCCGCGGCTCCGGCGACCCAACGGCGAAGATCTCGTTTTGGAGGCATTGGATTCGGATAGCGCTCGGACGTGCGGGCCGCGGACGAAGGGGCGCCAGCGCCATCTGGAATCGGCTTCATGCTTGGCATCACAGAAGGGAACAGGACTCAATCGCACCGGCCCCGAAGGCTCATCGTTACAAATCTCGTCCCAACAAACATTGCTGGATCGCAAGTCCCCGGATGTGCGAGGCGCCCGGGGACTTGTCACGGCTCAACTCACACCGCTTCGAGGGCCTGCTTCAGGTCGGCGATGATGTCTTGGACGTCTTCCGTGCCGACGGACAGGCGGATGAAGTCTGGGGTCACGCCGGTGGCTTGCTGTTCTTCGGCGGTCAACTGCTGGTGCGTCGTGCTGTTCGGGTGGATGATCAGCGACTTGCTGTCGCCCACGTTGGCCAGGTGGCTGAACAGCTTCACGCTGTTGATCAGCTTGATGCCGTTCTCTTTCTGCTGAGTCGGCGTGGCTCCCTTGATGCCGAAACCGAGGATCGCGCCGCAGCCGTTCGGCAGGTACTTCTTGCCGAGCTTGTACGACGGGTGATCTTCGAGG
>JANMLE010000628.1:0-2568 GCA_031372385.1 Planctomycetota bacterium
TATTCTGATCGACCGCCTTGGACCGCCCGGCACATGATAGACCGTCCCCTGAAGGAATCCCATGCTTCGCGCCGCGTTGTTTCTCGCCCGGTTCTGCTCGTCCGCCTGGATTGGGGCCGCCACGCTGTTTGTCATTGTCGGCGTGCTCGAAATGACACGCGGCGGACTCGACTCGACGACGAAAGACATCCTCGTCGGGATTCGGTTCCCGCCGTTCTACGGGGTCGGTGCGATCCTGGTCAGTCTCGCGTGGATCGGAGCTTGCGTGGCCGAGTCTCATCCGGAACTGCCGCGCCGCCGGCGCGCGTTCGCGATCCTCGCGCTGCTGGCCGCGCTGGCCTTGATGTTCGTCGATTACTTCTGGATCTACCCCCCATTGGCGGCGATGGTGATGCCGCCCGGTCAGGCCAAACCCTCAACGTTCGTGACATACCACGAAGCCTCCAAGCACATCAATCTCGCCGGTCTGATCTTCGCCGGGATCGCCGCCATCGCGCTCAACTGGCCGTCAAGAGGAAGTGGTGAGTGGCGAGTGGTGAGTGGCGAGTAAAGAGGATCACCTTCCAAATCTGCTCACACTCGTGTCGGTCATTCGCCGGCCGTGCATCCCTCATCAAAGTTGGTTCGCCGCAACTCGCTCAAGCCGTCCTCACTCTTCACTCACCACTCACCACTCACCCCTCCCCCCGGATTCACCATGACTCCCGTTCTGTTCTCCGTCAGTTACGCCGGTTATTGGGGGCAGCACCGCCTGGGGCTGATCCCGTTCTTGGAGAAGGCGGCGGCACTCGGTTATCCCGCCGTCGAGATTGCCGCCAAGCGTCCGCATCTGTCGGTGCTCGACTATCCCGATGAAGAGTCCGTTCGCGACGTGAAAGCCGCTGCCGACCGGTTGGGGATCGAGATCGCGACACTCGCCGGCTACACCGATTTCACTGCGGGACGAAACGCCGCCGAAGTGCCGTTTGTCGAGATGCAGATCCTGTACGTCCGCCAACTCGCCCGGCTGGCCAATGCGCTGGGGGCGAAGATCATCCGCGTCTTCAGCGGCTACTTCACGGATCTGGCCGACCATCAGTCCGACTGGAACAAGTGCGTCGTCGCCCTGCGCGAAGCAGCCGCTGTCGCCGCCGATGCAGGCGTGATTCTGGGCTTACAGAATCACCACGACGTCGGCGTGTCAGCCGAAGGCTTCGCCGAGTTCCTCGACGACGTGAATCATCCGAACCTGCGGGCCATGTTCGATCCCTGGTCGATCGCGCTTCACGGCGATGTCGATCTGTACGCCGCCGCGAAACGGATGGCCCCGCGCATGGTCCAGACCACGCTGGCCGACTACATCCGCATCGACCGCTTCCAGTACCAGCCCCCGCTGATCAACTACCAGCGCATCACTCCCCCCGCCGTCCGAGCCGTCCCGCTCGGCGAGGGCTTTCTGCGACTGGATGAGTTCTTCGCTGGCTTGAAAGACGGCGGCTTCGAAGGCTACGTCGCCTACGAAATCTGCTCCCCCATCCGCGGCGGAGGCAGCGAATCCAACCTCGACGCCGCATGCCGGCACGCGCTCGACAAGATGTCTGGCTGGAGCCAATGACCCGCGTTGTGGAGTGGTCTCTCGCTGTGGGGCGGTCTCCCGACCGCCCCACCCGATCGACCGAAGGTCTCAAGAATCAAAGGCAACGGAGAAAGCGCAGACCTGACGGTCGGTCGCGTGTGCAGGTCAGGAGACCAGCACACAACACGCCGATTGCCGCGGTGGTGAATCTGTGATCGACACGAATTGTTCTGTGGAGCACAGTGTGGGAACCGAGTATAAGTCTCAGTCGATCCGAGTGTCGTAGGCGGGGTGAATGATGGCTGTTGTCCTTCAAGACTTCTCGTGGCAAAGGATGATTGAAGCCGTGGAAGCTGTTCGCGAACGGGCCTGTCGAGCGGCCGCCGCCTTGGAGCGCGCGGGGATTCCGTATGCGGTCGCCGGTGGCAACGCCGTGGCGGCGTGGGTCGCGCGCGTGGATCGTGCCGCGGTCCGGAACACCAACGACGTGGACATCCTCGTCCGTCGCTCCGACTTCGCCGCCGTGAAGGTCGCGTTGGAATCGGTCGGCTTCGAACATCACAACATCCTGGACGTGGATTGTTTCATCGACGGTCCCCAGGGCAGCCCGCGTGACGGAGTGCATCTCCTGTACGCGGGCGAAAAGGTCCGCGCGACCTACGCGGCCCCCTCGGCGGACGTCAGCGAATCCGTTCCGGCGGACGACTACCAAGTGCTCTCGCTGGAAGCGCTCGTCCGGATGAAACTGAATTCCTTCCGAGACAAAGACCGCATGCATCTGCGTGACATGCTGGACGTCGGGATCATCGACAGCACATGGCTGCCGCGCCTGCTCCCCGAACATGCGGAACGCTTGCAAACCCTGATCGACGACCCGGATGGGTGACACGCGGAGGCCTGTCTCGCATGACTCACCGAGAGATGTCGATGGTTGGCAGGGTGCGTGAAGTCTTCGGAACGCACCATCGTCCACAAGGCCGAACTCAAAACTCAAACCGGCGCGTTCCGAAGAC
>JANMLE010000630.1:0-4692 GCA_031372385.1 Planctomycetota bacterium
GCCGTCGATGCCGAAGCGGGGCTTGTCGGGATCGGGCGATTTCATGATCAACCGTTCGAGGAATTCGGCGTCGCCGTCATCACCGCCCAGTCCGAGCATCATGCCGTACAGACCCAGGCGGACCTGGATCTGCGGATCGTCGGACTCCAGCCACGCGCGCAACTTGGCCCGCGGCAGTTTGGGAGCGAGGGCCGCCACATCCTTGAACTGGGCCCGGCTGAACTCGGCATACGCATCGCTGCAGATTTCGGAATCGGGAAACTCCAAAAACTTGAGGTAGAACGCCAGGCGGTTGGGGGCTTCCGGAGGGGGGACGGCGCGAATGTAGGCGTAGAGGTATTCACCGGACAGTGAGACCGGCTTCTCCCAGTTGATGGTCTCGCCGTCTTCGGTGCCAATCAACAGGAACCGGTCTCCAAGTTTGCCGTCGCGACCAAATTCCCAGACGACTTTGTCCTTCTCATTGAATTTGCGCTTGGTCGTACGAAACGTGGTGACGACTTCAAACGTCGTGGACTCCTTGCCCACGATCTTTTCGTCCGATGTGAGTGAAACCCAATTCACCAGGAGAGCCACGTCACAACGGGCCAGTCGTTCGCTGAAGGGAGGATCGCTGGGGGCACAGAAGGGGCAGCCGGGGACCGCATCGACGCGCCCCGCAATCATCAGCATCGCAATGAATGCCCCGCAGCCCAGTATCCATTGCCGCATCCGTGGCATCGTCTTCTCCTTTATGTCATCGTCGAGGAGGTCACTGCCCCGGAACCGGGGGCGACGGCATCAAATACTTCAAGCGGTCGTGTGTGAGATGTTTGACCGAGCCGCGCCCGTTAGGAAGCGGCCTCTGGATACCGCTTCCTGACGGGCGCGGCTCGAACGGCAAACAACGCCACTCGGGCTGCGCGAGGCATAAAACCTACAACAGCCCATCGCTGTTCCGCGTTTCCCCTGGCACCGGGTCAAACAAAATAAAAACGGTCCGACTCCCTGTTGAGATCGGCAGGTCTTGCGGTCCCAGTGTAATGCAAATCTTGCGTTTGGAGATGGAACAGCCCGCGTCATCCGGCACTTGCGACCGAACGACGCGGGCTGAAGTTCCTGCCTTCAATTCCCGACCGCCACGCGATCAATACCGGTAGTGTTCTGGCTTGAACGGGCCGGACACGGGCAGCCCGAGGTAGTCCGCCTGCTTCTGGGTCAGCTTGGAAAGCTTCACACCGATCGTGCCGAGGTGCAGCCGCGCGACTTCTTCATCCAGCGCCTTCGGCAGGCGATGCACGCCCAGCGGGTAATTCTCGGGCACCGTCCACAGGGCGAGTTGTGCGAGGGTCTGGTTGGTGAAGCTGTTGGACATCACGAACGACGGATGACCGGTGGCACAGCCGAGATTCACCAGCCGCCCCTGGGCCAGCAGCAGCACGCTGCGGCCGGTGTCGGTAAAGGTGTACTTGTCGACCGCACCGACTTCCGCCGGCTTGATGTTGACCTTCTTGGCCTTGCCGGCGGTGACTTGGGCTTCCATCCAGGCGACGTCAATTTCAACGTCGAAGTGACCAATGTTGCAGATGATCGCGTCGTTCTTCATCTTCACGATGTGTTCGGGGCGAATGATGTCACAGCAGCCGGTCGTCGTCACGAAGATGTTCCCTTCGGAGACGGCGTCTTCCATCGTGGTGACTTCGAAGCCCTCCATCGCGGCCTGCAGCGCGCAGATCGGATCGATTTCGGTGACGATCACGCGCGCCCCGTAGCGCTGCATCGAGATCGCGCAGCCCTTGCCGACGTCACCGTATCCGGCCACCACAACGACCTTGCCCGCGAGCATCACGTCGGTGGCGCGCTTGATGCCGTCGGCCAGCGATTCGCGGCAGCCGTACAAGTTGTCGAACTTGCTCTTGGTCACCGAGTCGTTGACGTTGATCGACGGAATCTTCAACTCACCCCGCTCGTGCATCTGGACGAGTCGATGCACGCCGGTCGTCGTCTCTTCGCTGATCCCCTTGATTCCCGCGAGCAGTTGCGGGAACTTCGTGTGAACCATCGACGTGAGGTCTCCGCCGTCGTCGAGGATCATGTTTAGAGGCTGGCCGTCCGGGAAATACAGCGTCTGTTCGATGCACCAATCGAATTCCTCGTTGGTCATCCCCTTCCAAGCGTAGACCGGCACACCGGTCGCGGCGATCGCGGCGGCGGCCTGATCCTGCGTCGAGAAGATGTTGCAACTGCTCCAAGTGACGTCCGCCCCCAGCGCCGTCAGCGTTTCGATCAGGACGGCGGTCTGAATCGTCATGTGCAGGCAGCCGGCGATGCGGGCTCCGGCCAGCGGCTTGGAGGCACCGTGCTTCTTCCGCAGCGACATCAAGCCGGGCATTTCGTTTTCGGCGATTTCAATTTCTTTGCGGCCCCATTCGGCCAGGGACATGTCCTTGACCTTGTAGGGAAGTTTCTTGTCCGTTGTCTGAGTCGCCTTGGGCAAAGTCGCCGTTGCCATTCCGAGTATCCTCCTGAAGCCAAATGGGAACGATCGACGTGAGCGTTCCAAAGTTCGTTGCATCGCGGTCCGGCCGGATTGTTCGTCGTCGTGGAAGCGCGGTCCGCGTGAAGCCGCAAGATTGTAGCGTCAGTGTCCAATGCTGTCGCCCTCGCGGCGAAGATCCGGCGCGCCAGTGTGCCGGGGCATTCGATCTGCGGATGATGCCGTGTCAGGCGGGGCTTCGCCCATGCCATGAAACAGTCACTTCGCCGCGGTGCGGCGGACAATGTAGCGGATTTCGAGGGGATCGCGTATCCTCTCGCACCCACAAACCAATGCTGTTGCAAGGACTTGATGGATGCGAATTCGAGACATCTATGCCGGCGGGCAATTCGGCCTGTCGATTGAAATCTTCCCCCCCAAGACGCCGGAGGGTGACGACTCGCTGCGCCAAACCCTGCGCGAGCTGACTCCGTTCAAACCCGCCTTCGTGTCGTGTACTTACGGCGCGATGGGGACGACCAGCAAGCGGACCGTCGAATGGTGCCAGGAGATCCAAAACGGTTGCGGCCTGCCGGCGACGGCCCACTTCACCTGCGTGGGCAGCACGCGCGAGCAGCTTGTCGAATGGTTGCAGTACGCATGGGCGGCCGGCATCCGCAACATCATGGCCCTGCGCGGCGACGCTCCCGTCGGACAGACCGAATTCAAGATGACCGAGGGAGGTTTGAAGCACGCCAACGAACTGGTGGCCCTCATCAGCGAACGGTTCCCCGAGATCGGGATTGGTGTGGCGGGCTATCCCGAGAAGCATCCCGAAGCGCCGAGCTTCGACGTCGATTTCCAGAACCTCGTCCGCAAGGTGAAGACCGGGGCCGACGCCGTCTACACGCAGCTCTTCTTCGACAACGCGAACTTTTTCCGCTTCCGAGACCTCTTGCACCGTGAACGCCTCAACGTCCCGGTCGTGCCGGGCATCATGCCGATCACCGAATTCGCCCGCATCCAACGGATCACGGCCATGTGCGGCGCAGTCATCCCGCCCTCACTGGCCTCACGCCTCGAAGCGGTCAAAGACGACAAGCCCGCTCAGTACGAGATCGGAGTCGAATTCGCGATCACTCAATGCCGGGAACTGATCGACCAAGGCGTTCCCGGCATCCACTTCTACTGCCTGAACAAGAGTCATGCTTGTCAGAGGATTCTGGACTCACTTGGGCTGGCGAGCGCATGATCAATACAAGTTCGGTTGGTGCTACGACCATCCAACGCAGAGCCCGGAGCCTTTCATGGAAACAATGACCATCACTCTGCCCACTGATCTGCGCGAGTTTGTCGAACGACAAGTGACTTGCCGGGGCCTCGCATCGCCCAGCGACTTCTTTCAAGTACTGCTCGATCACGAACGACAGGCCGTCGATCAAAAGTCGCGATTGGAATCGCAACTGCTCGAAGGATTGGATGAAGGCGCGACGGTCACCTTCACTCGGGACTGGTGGCAGCAGCAACAGCGGGACTGCCAGGCCGAGGTCAATCACAAGGCGGCACAATGACGCCGCAGATTCGGTTGCAGTCCCGCGCGGCGCTCGATCTGCGGGACCACTACACCTACCTGCTCCGGCAGGAACCCAAAGTTTCCGCACAGTTCGCCGATGCCATCGAAAACAGTTTTCAACGACTGCTGGAATCTCCCATGCCGGGCTTTTCGGCCGAGTTCGACAATCCGCGGTTGCGCGATGTTCATTGGTGGCAGGTGCGCGGCTTCCCCAATCACGTGATCTACTATCGGCCGACGACCGACGGCATTGAAGTGCTCCGAGTCCTCCACGCGTCTCGCGATGCCGAGCCACTCCTGTGAGTCGGCCCGCACTCCGATGAAGTCCTCACCCACAGTAAGTCAGCAGTCTCCAGCAAAGTTCTCTTTACTCATGCCAACCCGACCTGCCGGTTACTTCGAACAGCTTCTCTCCGAACGCATCCTTGTCCTCGACGGCGCGATGGGGACGATGATTCAGCGGTTTGAGCCGACTGAAGAGACGTATCGTGGCGAGCGGTTCAAGTCGCATCCCATCGACCTCAAGAACGCGGGCGATGTGCTCGTGCTGACGCAGCCGCAGATCATCGCCGACATTCACCGGCAGTATCTCGCCGCCGGGGCCGACATCATCGAGACCGACTCGTTCAACGCGAACATCATCTCGATGGAAGAGTTCGGACTG
>JANMLE010000639.1:0-3288 GCA_031372385.1 Planctomycetota bacterium
TTGGCCGCAGCGTGTCGCGGATCGGTTCGATCGCGCAGCCGCCCGTCGTCCGCAAGGCGGCCCGCAACCTGCGGATACTGATCTCGCGCTTCGAGTCGCTCGAAGCGCTGACGCGTGTCGGTCTCGATGTCGATGCGGCGACGCAGCGCACGATCAGTCGCGGCCGGCTGATGCGCGAGCTGCTGCGGCAGGGACGTTTTCGCAGCCGGGGAATCGTCGAACAAGTCGCCACGTTGACCGCCGTCGCCCAGGGTTGGCTCGATGATCTCGAACCCGACCCGGCCCGCACGCTGCTGCGTCAAATCCTCGACCGGATGCGAACCGCGAAACCCGCCCTGTGGCAAACGATGTCCGGGGGGGAAGTCCCGGAAGAGAACTGGCAGGAGTGGATGGAGCAGGCGTTCAAGATCGCACGCACTGTGTCGGAGCCGACGGCCACTGAGGCGCATCCATGAAACGAGAACAGACTCTGCGGCGCAAGCTGCATTCACAACGGACTCTGCACGAGGCGGTCTCCGCCATGCGTTCGCTGGCGGCCCATCATTTTCGGGTCGCCCGCGCGGCGGTTCCCGCGGCGCGCGCGTATCGTCAGAATATCGACCGCGCGCTCGGAGCGATCGGCATCAGCCAGCCTCCCCGCGCCGAGACCGCACCGGGGCTGCTGGTCGTGGCCGCCGATCTGGGGTTGTGTGACGGCTACTCGTCGCGCGTGGCCGAACTGACCCTGAAGCGGCATCACGAACAACCGAGCGCGGTGGTCTACGTTGTCGGCAGGAAGGCGCTGCCGGCTCTGCAACGCGCTGGCCTGCCGATCGACCACCAATATCGCACCCCCACCAGCGCGGCCGGACTGACGCCGCTGCTGTTGGAGTTGGCCCAGGACACGCTGAGCGACTATCTGTCGGGAAAGATTTCGCAGTTGGACGTCGTCTCGGCGAAGTTCGAAGGGGTCGGCGTGTTTCATCCCGAGATCACGCGCGTCCTGCCGGTGACGCCGGTCGAGAAGTCGGCGTCGGTGCGCGAAACCAACTACGTCCGTTCCGAGCACCTGGTGGCCGTGGCCGTGCGCGAGTTTCTGTACATCCTGCTCTACGAACTGCTGCTCGACGCTTTAGCGGCCGAACATGGAGCGCGGCTGGTGGCGACAGAAGCGGCCGAAGAGTGGCTGTCGCAGCGGATGACGGAAACGCAGACGCAACTCGCGTCGATCCGCCGCGAAGAGTCGACGCAGGAAATCCTCGACGTCGCCGCCGGAGCCCGCAATCAACGGCGGCGGAATGAAGTGTAAGGACAATAGGACGGGCTTCTCGACGGGCTGCTCAACCGACAGCGCCAACATGACAGCGGACATGTTTGTCTGTGCAGTTGTTTCAGCCCGGAGGGCGGCAGATGTTAGCCCACGGCGCGCGCCGTGGGTTGAGTTGCACAGATTTCACCATAGCCCGGGGGGCGATACTTCGATGCCCCTCCAACGCCCCTCAATGTGTCGCCCTCCGGGCTGATCGAGCCTGTCGCAGAGCCTGTCGCAATGATCCCCACGGCTTGCGCCGCGGGCTACCATCTGTCGCCCTTCGGGCTGAAGAAAGCCTGTCAGCTTTCAACCGCGAAATGGCCAAGTTCGCGCTGCAGGTATAAGCTGGCATGCGTCGTTGTTCCAACTCATTGAGGAACTCCGCTGCCATGAGCCCACGGCGACGAACGGCCATCGTGATGTCGAGACTGCCGCGGTTGATCGATCCGCGGGCCGCTTGGCTGCGCGGACTGCGGGCGGCGTTGCGACGTGTTCAACAACTCGGTGACACGCTGGTTGTGGTCGATGGCACCGCCGGGGCCGAACTTGTTCGACGGGGCGCGGAGCGATTGGCGATTCCGGTCGAAGTCATCCAGGTGGCAGATGATCCCGGCAGCGTGTCGACAGCGACTGAAAGCGAGGACACGATTCCGCAGCGCGACCGGGTACTGATTGGATCGGCACAGACAGTCGTGGTGCTCGGCGTGCGCACCAATGGGAATGTGCATCGTGCGCTGCGTGAACACCTGGCGAACGGCGGTCACGTGGAATTGGCCGACTTGGACGAACTGCAATCGCGTGCCGTGCGGGATGATTTGATCGGCCGGGGGGCCTTGCTGTGGTCACTCGGCTTCGACGATCATTCCCCGGTGGGTGTCGCTGTCGAAAGTGCGACGCCCCGGCGAACGGATTCGGTGTATGAGATCGTCCCGTTTCCGTCACCGGGCGAGTGGATCTTTCTGTCGCACACCACCCGCGCCTGCGCCGGCCCGTGGCCGGAGCAGACTCAGACCGACTACGTTGATTCCGTGCTCGACGGCACGAGCGATGCGGACCATTCCCCTGTCGCCGCGCTGGAGCGAATCCTGACGCAGCAGCGATTGTTGGCGTCACCGCGAACGAATCGCGGCGGGCATGCGGTCGTCTGTTTCACGGCGGTGCCGCTGCTCGATTTGCCGAGCCTGCGCCAGTTTCGAACCCATCGTTCGCGGTGGGACTTCGAACCGTTCGGCTTGTGCCTCGACCGTCAGTGGCTGCACGATCGGGGAGCCCGGCCCGTGATCTATGGGGATGAGGCGACGTGGCAAAGCCTGCCCGATGCCGATCGCCCGTTCTTTCAGTTGACACATCCGACGGACCGCGCGAAGGAGTCATCCGCGCAACTCATCGACTGGTCGGTCGAGCGCGAATGGCGTCACGTCGGAGACCTCGATCTGCGGGAATTGAAACCAGACCAGGCGCTGGTCTTCGTTCCGCGCTTCGCGGCCGCGATGCGGATGGCTGAAGTCTCACCCTGGCCAATCACGCTCTGGCCGGACCCGTCGGTGATCGACACACCCATCGCCTGCGATTGAAGAGCCCGGGCCTACTGTAGTCCCGTCGCTCCGCCGACGGGACGCGCAACAACGTTTGGCAGTGGGTCAGTTTGAGTGGCACGCCCTGAGTCCTCGAAGGGCGTGGATCGAGGCACAGCGTAATTCCCACGCCCTTCGAGGACTCAGGGCGTGCCACACGAGTTCCGTATTCAAACTGACCCACCACCCAACGTTTCGCCCATTCGTCCCCGCCAACTCTGCGGCTCGTCCCGTCGGCGGAGCGACGGGACTACGGTAGCGCCACGGTTCACTTGGCGGGGCATCGCTCGTTCCGCACGCCTGCGACTTTTTCAGACTCACCGAGTAGAATCCCCCCGCTCCCCTGCAACCGCATCCTCAGCGACCGCATTTGTGACACCCCTACTTCTGGTGGACGACCGAACCGACACCGGCTGGACCCTG
>JANMLE010000651.1:0-3291 GCA_031372385.1 Planctomycetota bacterium
CGCCGCAGAAACTCCACGTTCTCAATGACGGGCGCGAACCCGGTGCTCTTGGGGTCTGCGGCCAATGCGTCCGCCACGTACGACCCGTCGTCGCCGCTCGGGTTGCCATCCACGATCAACACCGGCACCGCCTTCGGCACATCGACGGCCAGAAAGCGCGCGTTGTCTTCCACCAGCGAATCGGCATCGATGCTGACCCGCAGCTTGTGCCGACCCGATGTCGCCAGTCGGACGTCGACTTCGTGTGTCACTTCGGACAGCGGATTGATCTCTTCGAACACCACGCTGACGGGAATCTTTTCGTCGTTGTCGAACAGCGCCAGACGGACGTCCTTCGCCACCTGCTGGCCCGAGTTCTTGACGGAGACTTTCAGCCGCAGCGGTACATCGGCCGCCGCGACTTGGATGTCGCCCGACAACAAAGTCACCGCCAGATTCGGATGCTGTTCCGGAACCGTCCGCACCAGATTCACCGACACGCCGGCGTTGGTCAGTTCTTCAACCGCGGCCGAGATCGCCTTCTGGTCCTGCCAGTCGCGTTCGCGGAAGTCGGAGATCACATGCAGGTGCTGGATCGTCCCGCGTTCCCCGGCCAGCAGCTTTCGCGCGGCCTGCAATCCGGCGACGAGATCGAGCGCCCGGTGAGTACACGGGAACGCCTGCTGGTCGAGTTTCGTGGACAGCTCCGTCACGAAGACTTCGTTCACATCCCGCTCGGAGAAAACCGGCTGTTCAGGGCGCGAGAGCCGCAGCAGCGTGAGCTTCTGCGTGTTCGGCTGCTCGGCCCCACCCGCGGCAAGCCGGTTGACAATCTTCAGCGATTCGGAGAACGAACTGGTCTCACCCCAACGGTCGCGCATCGACAGGCTGTCGTCGAGCAACACCACGTGGTGTGAGCGGGCTCCGCGGAAGATCGACATCTGCGAGGGATCAAGAATCAGCCGCGAGATCAGCATCACGATCGCGGCGACGATCAGGATTCGCAGCAACAGCAGCAGCAATTGCTCCAGCAGCAGCCGGCGACGGTTGCGCTGCTGGCTGGCCAGCAGAAACTCCATCGCCGCAAACCGCACCCGCCGAAACCGCATCCGGTTGATCAGATGAATGATGATCGGCGACGCCAGCAGAAATGCGCCGCCAGCGACAAACGTCGGATTGAAAAAGTGATTGACCAGCCAAGCGTTCATGTCACCTTCTGTCCCGGCAAGCGAAAGAAATCGGACACACGGCACGAAAAGCCCGGCAGATCGTCGCCACCCGACAATTCATCATCTCCCTCCAACAACCGCATCGCATGCCCCGCCCGATGCACAGCGACATCCTTCGTGTCAGGATCGACGACCCAAACCTGCTGGACGCCGAAGGCAAGGTACTCGTCCACCTGCCAATCCATCGAACCAACGGTATCGTCAGGCGCGAGGACTTCCACGACAACCAAAGGAGGACAGTCGAGCCACTCATCAAATGCGTCATCGGAGAAATCGGCAAGGTCGCAATAAATCACATCGGGACCAAGCACCGTATCAGGATTGCGAGAGACAATTGTTCCCACGCCGTTACACAGTACGCATCCAAACCCCGTTGAGTCTGCATACCGCTGAAGAAGAATCGTCGCGTTGCAACAGACCAGACCGTGGAGTGGAGTCCCCAAACGACGGCGGGCGAGTCGTCCCTGATGAAGTTCCCAATGGGAATCACGCGAACTGTCCGGAGGCGACCACCTTGCGAACCGTTCCAGTGTCATCAATGAGTCCGTTGATTCTGTGGATGTCATCGGTTTGCTTCTGAACGGAAACGGATTGACCGCTACGTGGATTTCAGCAGACGATCAAGCTCGTTGGCCCGGTTGTCTCCAAGAACCTCGGGGAACAGCCAATTCAGCGACTCGTGAGCCACCGACATCAGCCAGCACTCTCCCGTGGGCAGTTGGCAACTCATGTCTTCCGGAAAATCGGGAGCCTTCCATCCGTCAAGCCGTCCAACCCTGGCGAGGATTGGCAACGAATGGTCATCGCAGCGATACAGACGATACCAAGCCTGACTGCCGAGCAATCGCGTTCCCGGCCATTCATCCACCCGTCGTTCGTCGACGAGCGACGGCTTCAGTTCATCAGCGATTTGCAACGCGGAGGGTGAGAAGGTCAGTTGCTCACGCCAAACAAGACTGATCAGCGACTGCGTTCGGCGGGCAAAGTCGAGCAGGTCGAGATAAGCCCCGCCCGTGATGTCGCCGGTAGCCGTCCGGGCCGAGACGGGCCGGTGCGCTGAAGGGCTGTTCGTCGGACATGACGTGGCTTTCATGGTCATGCTTATTGCCTCACCGATTGCCGCATGCCGACGCGGTGCGTCAGGTAGTGAGCCAGGGCCGCGTCGAGGTGTTCGCTGGTCCGGATCGTGTGGTAGTCGATCATCTGCCGGGTGCAGTGGCGGCGGATGTCGTCGATGAACGCGGTTACGGCCGCCAGATAACCCTCGCGCAGCGAACGCGGGTCGCAGATCAGGTCGCCCATTTCCTCCATGCCTTCGAACTTCGTCGTTCCGGCGTAGCTGAAGTCGAGTTCCTCGTCGTCCATCACGTGGAAGACCATCACGTCGTGGCCGCGCGTGCGGAGCAGCTTGAGTCCCTTTAACAACCCCGCGCGGTCGACGAACAGATCCGACACCAGCACGATCAGCCCGCGGCGGGTCTGTTGGTCGGCCACCTGCTTCAACAGCGCCTGCAGATCTGTTTTCTTGGCCGGCTGCTGCACATCCAGCGAGGCGAGGATCGATTGCAGATGGTTTTGTTTGCTGCTCGGCGGGACCGTCGCCCGGACCACATTGTCGAACGAGATCATGCCGACGGAATCCTGCTGACGCAGCAACAGGTACGACAGCGACGCCGCGATCTGGCAGGCGTACTCGTACTTCGAGAGCTTGTGCGAACCGAACTGCATCGATTCGGACAGGTCCACCAACAGCGTGGTGCGGAGGTTGGTTTCCTCCTCATACTGCTTGATGTAGTACCGGTCGGTCTTGGACCAAACTTTCCAGTCGATGCGGCGGATGTCGTCACCCGGCGCGTACTCGCGGTGCTGCGCGAACTCGACCGACTGGCCGAAGTACGGGCTGCGGTGCAGTCCCGACAGAAACCCCTCGACGACATTGCGGGCCAGAATCTCCAGCCGCGAAATGCGGGCGATCGCTTCAGGCGGCAAAAATCTTCGTGAGGTTTGGGTCACGGGTCAGTTCCCCTTCCTTGGACGGAGTCGACTGAATGAGTTGTTCGACGATCTTGTCCGAGTTGATCCC
>JANMLE010000655.1:0-2950 GCA_031372385.1 Planctomycetota bacterium
TTGGCTGTGAAGCGGCGTTCCTTCACGCTCTGTCGCCCGAGGCGACGAATTTGCGGGACATCGGGCCGCTGTGGGACAAGTTCATCGGGTGGGCGGATCGCATCCCGCACAGGATCGGGGATGCCATGTTCGGCGTCATCCGCGCCCGTCCCGAGACCGAGAGAACTCATCCCGACGAGTTGCAGTACATCGCCGCCGTGTCCGTGAGTTCGACGGCCGAAGTCCCGGACGGGATGGTTTCGTGGACAGTGCCGGCCGGCACCTTTGCCGTGTGGACTCATCGCGGGCCGATTGGGACCATTGGCGAGACCGTCTCGGCGATCTATCGCGAGTGGCTGCCGCAGTCCGGCTATCAACATGCCGGGACCGCCGATGTCGAACTGTACGACCACCGGTTCTGCCCCGACGGTGCGGACTCGGAGATGGAGATCTGGATCCCGGTGGCACCGAAAGCGGAATATTCACGGGGCTGTAGCTGAGTTCGCAAGAACTCAGTTCGTGATCGTGAGTTGGGCTGAGTTCTTGCGAACTCAGCTACATGCGGGGCGCGACAGTACTACTAGTAACCATGACAAATACGGGCCAAAATGCCCACCGCCTGAAGGCCCGCTTCGATGGACATGAAGACTTGCCGCGTCTGCCGGAAGAAACTGTCTGCGGCGGCGTTCAATGATTCGGCGCGATCGGCCGACGGGTTGGCGAACACCTGTCGCGCCTGCACAAACGCACGGCGACGACAGTTGGAGGCATCACGCCCCGAGCGTCGCACGACGGCGAACAACCTCGCGGCCCTGATTCGGCGGGGTGACACCAAGACTCTGCGGGCTCGACTGCGCCAGGGTGCGAAGCCGCACTGGTCCTGGGTGTGCGAGACCCTGCGCGAAGGACACCTCGCGCTTGCCGAGATGCTGTTGGAGTTGGGCGTCGAAAGGAATGTGTTCACGATGGCGGCAATGGGCGATTCGGCGCGACTGACGCGACGGCTGCGTCGAGTCCCCACGGACGCGCGGCGGGTGGCCGACTTCGCGCCGAACTGTCTCCGCGTCATTCCGCTGCATGTCGGGTGCGCATCGGACTGGCGATCCCACGGTCGGGAGCGTCTCACCGTGCAAACGAAAATCGCCGGGATGCTGTGCGACCACGGTGCCGATCTGAACGCGACCGCGTGCTATCGGGGCCTCGAATCGACGCCCCTCTTCTGCGCCTGCTGGACCTCGGGCAACCTGTCGCTGGTCCGCTGGCTGCTGGATCATGGAGCCATCGCCACCGATCACTGTCTGCCGGCGGCACTCGGCCACTTCCAGCGTCACGGCCGGGGAGCCGATGACGTGGCCGAAGCGCTGCTCGCATGGGGCCTGCCGGTCGATGGATCGACTCCCGGAGATCGCACTCCGTTGCAGGCGTGTGCTCATCAGGCGCAGCACAAGACCGTGGCCTGGCTGATGGCGCACGGAGCGGATGTGAATGCGCGCGGGCCAGGCGGACGGACGGCCGCGCACCTGGCGGCGGAAAGAAACACGGGTCCGAAAACGCTCGCGCTGCTCGTCGAACACGGGGCCGACCTTGCGGCGCGCGATGACGACGGCCAAACACCCCTCGCCATCGCCGAAGTCTCCGGCAAGAGCCGCTTCGTCGAATGGATCAGGAACGGCGCTCGCTCAACGAGATGATGACGCTCTGATGGGATGGTTGGGCTGAATCAATCCGGGTCGACTTTTGCTTGCGGGAGTTGATGAAACGCGACTTCCGTTTGGAGTTACCTGAAGTCGATCCGCAGGCATTGCTCGACGACGGGCAAGCCCGCGAAAGATACGAGTCGGCGGTTCGAGACGCCGTGCGCAACGAATCGGGATGGGAAGTCTTGAGTGACACGGTGCTCGGGCCAAAGTGGTACTGACGTCCAGTTCGAGACAGTCAGCGTGAGCCGGTTGAAGCTGCGGTCGCTGAAACTCGCGGAGCCAATCACTCCGCCCAATTCTCGACTTTCAGACCGGGGACTGCGGAGAGATCGCTGTCTGTTGTGACCACGATGCCGTCAGTGAACGTTCGGGCCGTCGCTGCAAGCATCATGTCGATGACTTGCATGGGGCGGCCCTTTCGCCGCAGTTCGGCAAACAGGCGTCCATACTCTCTGGCCACATCCAGCGTGAACGGCCACAGGCGGAAGAGCGAAAGTTTGCGATTGAGAATCAGCAGGTTGCGATCACGAGTCGCGCTGAACTCGATGCCCCCGAGGATTTCGGCGACGACCGGCAACGCGGTGCCGATGACATGACCCTGACGGCGTGCCTGAACCACTCGCTGGTCCACGCCACGACGCTGAAAGAGGCAGTCCGCGACGGCATTCGAGTCGAGCAGGTATTTGCTCATTTCAAAGCCTGCTGAAGTTGATCGGCGCGTTGGTCGAATGTCTTCAACTCAAACTCGCGCTGAGTTTGCCGCGCCGCCGCCCAATCGGCCTCTTCTTCCGCGGTCAACTCCAACGGCGGGATCGACTGAAACTCTGCGATCCACCGCGCGATGGCTTCCGAATCGTTGGGTTGGCGGTCGTCGTTGTCCAAGAGATTGCCCGTCAGGGGGCGGACTTCCACGTCACACCCGTCCGGCCAATCGACCGATTCGTCAAAGACGACTCGTCCGTCTTTCCATTTGCCATGCACCACCATCATCAGCCACCTCCTGCCTCATTCGGGATGTTCGGACATCCGCAGATTCTAATCATCCCGGAGGAACACCGTACAACCGGAGTTCTTCAATCGTTGCCGGAATTGGGCCGACTGCTCACGTTCCACCCTGCGAAAAACACGCCAGCCGAGATGGAGACCTTGAACGACTTTATCCGCAACGCGAACGCCTCAACTCCTACGTCCGCGTTCTGCATGGCTGGGTGGCTCGGTTCGGGCCGCGATTGAAGCTGTGGCGCGTTAATCGTTGCTGGCGGATCAAGCAG
>JANMLE010000692.1:0-1602 GCA_031372385.1 Planctomycetota bacterium
GATGCTCGACGCCCGCGAAGGTGAAGACATGCTGGACTTCTGGTTGAGCGTCGGCGGGCGGGCTGCGCTGGACTCCTATGCCGGCGACGATGGCGTCGGAGAACTGTCGGATGTCCCCGAAGATCACTGGCACTTCTTGGAACATCAGACGCGGCGGTACTACGAAACGGCCACGCACTTCTTCGTGCATGCGAACGCGCTGCCGGACTGGTCGCTCGCCAATCAGCCCGACGACGTGATCTTCTGGGAGAAGTTCCACAACCCGCCGCCGCACGAATCGGGCAAGATCATGGTCTGCGGACACACCCCGCAGCCGTCGCTGCGACCGCTCGACATCGGCCACGCGGTCTGCATCGACACGTGGGTCTACGGCAACGGCTGGCTCACCTGCCTCGATCCGGCGACGGGGGAATACTGGCAGGCCAATGAACGGGGAATGACGCGGCGCGACTGGCTGGAGCGGATGTGAATCGATGAGGGGTGATGCGGGTTCCGGAAGAGAATAGTGCAAAGTGAGAAGTGATTAGTGCAAAGTGCGAAGTCAAGACCTTTGATTCTGGCGCGTGATTCTCCTTCCGTATTCCCCTTTGCACTTTGCAATAAACACTTCTCACTTTGCACTCTCTTCCTCACTCACGCTACCGCTTCTCGCCGGTCTCTCGCAGGACCGCGCTGCCTCCGCTATTCTTCCCCCGGTTGAAATGGATTTGATCTGCGGATTCCAAGTGACAACAAAGGAGTCGATGTGATGCGCGCGTGCTGGATGACTTGGTTCGTGGTGGTGGTGGCTTGCGCGGTGCGGACGTCGTTCGCCGATGATCCTGCGGCACCGAAGAAGATCGGCAGCGTCGAAGGGTTCACCGAATACCAGTTCGCCAACGGCCTGAAGCTGGTCGTCTTCACCGAACCGTCCAAGCCGAAGCTGACGGTGAACATGACGGTGCTGGTCGGATCGCGGCACGAAGGGTACGGCGAAGCGGGGATGGCTCACCTGCTCGAGCACATGCTCTTCAAACCGACGGCGAAACATCTGCAACCGGATCGTGACCTGCAGGAACGCGGTGCCGACTACAACGGGACGACGTGGGTCGACCGCACGAACTACTACGAAACCCTGCCGGCCTCCGACGACAATCTCGAATTCGCCATCGCCTGGGAAGCCGACCGGCTGATGAACTGTCCGATCAAGGCGGAGGATCTGGCCAGCGAAATGACCGTCGTCCGCAATGAATTCGAGATGGGTGAGAACAGTCCGAAGGGGGTGCTCGAACAGCGGATGTTTGCGACGGCGTTCGAATGGCACAACTACGGCAAGTCGACGATCGGCAATCGCGCCGACATCGAACGTGTCCCGGCCGACAGTCTGCGTGGCTTCTACAAGCGGTACTACCGTCCCGACAACGTGGTGCTGTTTGTTGGCGGTCGGATTGATGAGGCGAAGGCGGTCGCGCTGGTTCAGAAATACTTCGGACCGATTCCGCAGCCGAAGGAGCCGATCCGTTCGACGTACACCGAAGAGCCCGCGCAGGACGGCGAGCGTCAAGTGACGCTGCGTCGCGTCGGCAAGGTGGCCGCCGCCGGCGTGCTGTATCACATCCCCGC
>JANMLE010000706.1:0-1983 GCA_031372385.1 Planctomycetota bacterium
GCCGACCCGCAGTCGGACCCGGAGTTCGTCGCGGTCGAAGGGCTTGGTGACGAAGTCGTCGGCGCCAGACTCCATCCCGGCGACCACGTCCTCCTTTTGGGAGAGGGCCGTCAACAACAGGATGTAGACGTGAAACGACCGTTCGGATTGGCGGATGCGGCGGATCAGATCGACGCCGTCCATTTCCGGCATCATCCAGTCGGTGATGACCAGCGGAAACTCGTTCTGCTCGAACATCTGCCAGGCTTCGAGACCGTTGGTCGTCACGACGACTTCGTGCCCCCACTTTTGCAGATAACTCTGCAACAGGCGGCGCGAGACGGGTTCGTCCTCGGCAATCAGGATTCTCATGCGCGGCCTCGCTCGTGATTCACAGCCAACCCTTCTTCCAGCCAAACAGCAGTACGCCACCAATCAATCCGGCGGTGCCGATCATCACCCCCCAGAAACCCCACGGATGGCCGTGCCACGGAATGTACTCGAAATTCATCCCCCACGCGCCAAACGTCAGGCCCGCAATCCCCACCACCATGCTGATGATGGCCAGTGTTTTCATGGTCACATTCAGGCGGTTCGACAACACCATCTGATAGGCGTCGAGCGCGCCGGACACCATTTCGCGTTCGAGGTCCAGCATGTCCAGGCACCGCAGCACATGATCGTGAACGTCCTGAAAGTAGACCAGCGTGTTTGGGGAGAACATCGGGTGGTCGCGTCGTAGAAAGACGTGGAACATCTCACGCAGCGGATAGACTACCCGCCGCAGCGTCACCAGCGTCCGCTTCAAACGGAGCAGGCTCTGCACGGCCCGGGGATTCAACTGCGTGAACATTTCGATTTCGATCTCGTCGAGCTCGTCCTCGATCCGATTGATGACCGGGAAGTAGCCGTCGATGATGGCGTCCAACACAGCATGGGTGAGAAACCCGGCCCCTTCCCGCAGCATCGCCCCGCCGCGCGTCCAGCGGCCGTAGGCGTCCTCCAGCGCCGGCACCCGGCCGCGATGCAGCGTGACGACAAAATTCCGGCCGATGAACAAATCGACTTCCACAGTCCGCGCCTCGTGGTTGTCGGCATCGGGCACCACGGCATACGTCACGACAAACAGGTGCCCCTTGTACTCATCGACCTTGGGACGCTGCTCCCCTTTGGCCACGTCTTCGAGCGCCAGCGGATGGAAGCCGAACTGCTCCAGCAGCATCGACAACTCGTCCGGCCCCGGATCCTGCACGTCGATCCAGACGACGTTGTCGGCGTCGCGGATGTAGCCGCCGAGGTCTTCGATCGGCACGCCCCGTTCCAGACAAACGCCGCCGAGACAGGCGACCGTTTTCACGATGGCAGCGGGAGCGGCAGTCTGCGGCGGAGCCGTGTCGTCGTGATCGCGCAGAGGAGTCGTCGGGTCAGCCATTGTGGTTCCACTCATTCAGATCGCTTCGGCCCTCAGGCACGGGGTTCAATCCAGTCCATACGTCGGGCATCATCCACCGCGAACTCTCCCTACGAGAAATTGGCGGGCCATACACACCCGACCTGACTGTCACCCCTCGCCATCGTCCATCAAGCCCACGCCCGTCGCAAGACATCAGAGCACGCCACTCAACTGGGAATTCACCCGACAGTTCCTGACGAGAAAGGCGAAGTCAGCAACCCGAAGTAACAGAGCAGAGCAACGGCTCCCAGCGGTTGGAGCGTTGGCCCTCCGGCCGAGCCGAGGTTTGGCCCGTCGCAGTACATCATCACCTGTGTGATCCGTTGGCCGACGGATTCCGGCTCGGTGTCTTCCAGCGCGAGGTAGATGCCGGAGCCAGCCAAAGGGTACGCCCAACCAAAGCATCCGTGAGGTCGCCACGACGGCAGGAGTTCGTCCGGAGCCACGTCCTGTCCGACCAGACCTTCCAGTTGACGGAAATACGCGCGGACTTCATCGGTCTCACAGGCATCGGCAATCACCGGCGTCATGTTGATGCCATCCTCTCGGGG
>JANMLE010000751.1:0-20689 GCA_031372385.1 Planctomycetota bacterium
GGGGGGGTGTCTTCTTCGCTACCCTCTTTGTGGTGTAGAGACGGACCTTGACCTGGGGGTGCCGAAGTTTCCACCCACCCTACGACTTGATTACTCCGCACTTCACGGTCACTTGTTCTTCTGGCGTTCTTCCATCGCCTTGCGGGCGTGGGCGCGTTCTTCGTCGTTCAGTTTGCCGTCGCCGTCTTTGTCGAAGCGCTTCAACACTTCCTCACGGCCCGCGCCCTGTCCCGGCCCGTCTCCCTTTTCGCCGCGGGCCTTCATGGCGGCGGCGCGTTCCTCGTCGTTGAGTTTTCCGTCGCCGTCCTTGTCGAAGTGTTTCAAGATCGCCTCATGTCCGGGACCGTTGCCCGGTCGATTTCCCTTGCCGGCCCCGCCGATTCCCGGCGCGCCCTTTCCGGGCTGCCCCTTGGCCTGCATCGCCTGCCGGGCGGCACCGCGTTCCTGTTCGTTCAGCTTGCCATCGCCATCTTTGTCGAAGTGCTTCAGGGCTTCTTCACGCATGCCCGGTCCCTTGCCAGCCGGCCCCTTGCCGGCGGGTCCGCCGGGCTTGCCCTTCTGACCGGGATCCGCCTGGACTTGACCGGCGGCCAACACGAAAACCAGGGATGCGGGAATGATCAGACTGAGAACGGATCGAGTCATGGGATGCCTTCTTAAATCGGAGTTTGGACTGGGTGTCGGATCGCGTCAGATCAAACACCGCAGGTTCGGCAAAGTTTCGGGGAAGTGATGGACAGCGCTCACTTGGCCGTTTCGTAGCTGAAGGCCGACGACAGTTCTTCAGCCCGGAGGGCGACACATTGAAGCAGGCCGAAGGTTCATCGAAGTATCGCCCTCCGGGCTAATGCGACTTTTTCGCCACTCAACCCACGGCTCGCGCCGTGGGCTACCATCTGCCGCCCTCCGGGCTATGACCATCATGACCACTGTCAGGTCCGCACTGTCGGTATTGCCGCCGGTGGAAAATCGTAGAGCAGTCGGCTCGCCTGATTGACGTGACCGACAAAAGTCGCCTGGACAGCGTTTCATAGCACGGACGCCTCGTCCGTGCGCGAATGTCATGGGCGATTTCAGTCGCACGGACGAGGCGTCCGTGCTACGGGGACGTTTGGCTACGGGGACGTTTGTCGGTCACGTCATGATTGTGTTCCCCGGAGGAATCACAGGCGAGCCGCCTGTGCCACGACTCTGTCAACGGGCTGATCGATCACGTCACGGCGGGAGTCGAGACTTGGCGCGACGCCTCCAGTTGGTCGCGGCAGGTGGCGTACAACTGGTCCTTCTGGATTGGCTTGACGGCGAAGCCGTCGAAACCGGACGCGAGGCACCGGTCGCGATCCTCGTCGGAGGCGTGTGCCGTCAGCGCGATGATGCGTCCCGAATAGCCCTGGCTGCGCAGGGCGGCGGTCGCGGCATAGCCGTCCATTTCCGGCATCTGGATGTCCATCAGGATCAGGTCGAACGGCAACTCCGCATTCATGGCGTGCAGCGCAGCCACGACCGCCAGGGTGCCGTTGTCGACGACATGGATCTCGGCGCCCCACTTCTGCAGCAGGAAGGCGATCAGCTTCTGGTTGGCGGGGACATCCTCGGCCAACAGGATCCGCCCGGTCAACCGGGGTGCTGGTTCCGTGGACGGACGCGCGGCGACGATGGCATCCTTCGCGGGTTCACGGTTCAACACGGGTTCGCAATTCAACATTGTCGCCCCCGGACTCATCTCCGCGCTGATCTCCAATGTGAAGATGCTGCCGGAGCCGTGGGTGCTCATGACAGTGATGTCTCCACCGAGCATTTGGGCCAGTCGCTTGGAGATGGAGAGGCCCAGGCCGGTTCCTCCGAAGCGCCGCGACATCGTGGCGTCGGCCTGTGTGAAGGGGGCGAAGAGGCGTTGGAGTTGCTCCGGCCTGATGCCGATCCCGCAGTCCGCGACGGCGAAGATCTGCCGCCGCGTCGCCGCTTCATAGCGGACCGTCACCCGGATCTCGCCGCGTTCGGTGAACTTGATGGCGTTTCCAACCAGGTTGACCAAGATCTGGCGCACGCGCAGCGCATCGGTTGTGATCAAGTCGGGCAGGGGGAAGCAATAGTCCGCTTGCAGTGACAGCCCCTTTTCCCGGGCGCGCAACTGCATCAGACGGAGCACATCCTCCACGAGTTGCCTCGGTGAGACCCCGGCCAATTCCAACGTCATGTGACCGGCGTCGATCTTCGACAGGTCCAGGATGTCGTCGATCAATTCCAGGAGGTGCCGGCCGTTGCTGCGGATGATCTCGACCGTTTCCGGGCGCGGCGGTGCGTCCCCATCGCAGCCCTCTTCGTAGAGCAGGTCGGCATAGCCGAGGATGGCGGTCAGCGGCGTCCGCAGTTCATGACTCATGTTGGCCAGGAAGTCGCTCTTCGCCCGCGCGGCAGCCTCGGCCTGGTCGCGGGCGCGCGCCAGTTCCTCGGATTGCTGGATCAACTGGACGGACTGCTCCGTGATCCGGTCCCGCGTCGCTTCGACCTCACGCAGGTACTCGCGAGAATCCTCTTCCATGCGCTTGCGGACGGTGATGTCCTTGATGGAGCCGGCCATGCGGATCGGCGCACCGTTGTCGTCCCACACCGCCTGACCGCGTTCCAAGAACCACCGATACTCGCCGCTGCTGGTCTTCAGGCGGTGCTCAATGTGGTACGGCTCGCGGTCCTGAAAATGACGCTCGACCGCCCGCCAGGTGATGTCGAAATCATCGGGGTGCAGGATGTCCGCCAACGCCGACAGCCACACATTGAGTTCACCCTGTTGGTATCCGAGCAATTCCTGGAACCGGTCCGAGTAGAACACGCGGTCGGTCTGCAAGTCCCAGTCCCAGATCCCGTCGTTGGCCCCGCGCAGAACCAAGTCGAACCGCTGCTGATTCACGCGCAGAGACTCCTCCGCCGCGGACGCGCGCAGCGCTTCGGCCTGCGCCAGAAGCAACTCCTCACGCAACCGCACCGTCAGACGCCCGAAATGCTCGATCATGCGTCCCAGTTCGTCCTGGGCTTCAACCGTCACCTTCACCCGGTCGCTGCCGTTTTCGGAGAGGAGGCAGTCGGTCACGTCCCGCATCTGGTCCGCCGTCTGAATGATGGCCAGACAGAGTCCCACCACCAGATAGCCCGCCAGAGTCAGCGGTGCCAGGGCCGCCACCAGCAGGCAAAGTTTCCAAGTTCGCGCCCGTTCAGTGCGCGTCTCAACCACGTCCTCAAAGGCATCCTGGCTGGCCTCCAGCAGGGACAAGGTATCGCGAATGGACGCGGCGGCACGTGAATCGATCTCACCCAATGAGGGTGCTTCTTCCGACTGAAACTGGCGCTGGCGGATTCCCGATTCGATCTGCCGCATCGATTCCTGGCCGACGGACAGCACTCCCCGCAGGCGCAGCGCCTCGTCCGGGTTGAGCTGACTCGACAGCCCCAGGTTCTGTTGGACTCTGTCGAACAGCACGTTTAGTCCGCCGTGGAACTCCGCCAATTCCAAGTCGAACCGATCTTGGCTCATTTCAATGCCGGCTTTCGCGATCTTGTCCCGCAGCCGATCCTCCATGTCCACCAGGTCGGGAATCAGCTTCGAGATGCTCACCGCCAGATTCTGACTGTCCAGTTGCGGATCGACCGAGAGCTTCGACAGATCGGCGACGTGCCGACGGATCGTGTGGACGTCGTCAATCAACCCGGACAACAATGCGGGTTCCGACAGGCTTGGCCTGTCGACCGGCTCCGTTGAGAGCACGTCTTGCAGCCGGGCCAGGAACACAATCCAGCGGGTGGAGTGCTGAAGAATCTGCAAATGGTCCGCAGTGGCGATGTCGTCGAGTTGCTGCCGCAGCCGTCCACGCAAGTCGGCGATCTCCCCGTCCGGAAGCGGATGGCCGTGCGCGCCCGCGACCACCGCCGCCAAGCGGGCTTCGCAGAGCGTCCGCCACAGGGGAGTCAGCGCGCGGATCGTCTGGTTGCCCGCCAACTCCTGCTGGGACAGCTCCACGCGCTCATTCAGAATCTCCAGGTACTGGCACGTCACGAAGAACAACGGAAGCACGACGAGCGTTCCCGCAATCGCAAACTTGCGGGGAAAGGAATAGCGATTCAGGAAATGAATCGCGGGATCGAAGCAGCGGCGAACAAGTGACTTCACGGAGGGCTCCGAATGGGCCTGACCACCCGCGTGGAGGGGCGCGCCGCGATGACAGTGCAGGTATTACGCAGCGTGTCACTGACCATCGGCTGACCGGATGACGGGAACCCCATCGAAATCCGGCCCCGGTAGGACACTGGCGGAACTGGATCGGACGTGTCGTGTTGCAAGGGATTTGGCGAATCCCCCCACGCTGCGGACGGCAACGATCGTGCGGATGGTGCGCTGCGCGCCGACCGGTCACGGCGACGGATGCAGCATCGGCTCGATGCGCGAGCGCACCAGGTTCAGATGCAGCCGCAGGTTGTAGTACTCCTCCATGTAGCTCAGCGGGACATCGACCTGCGCGATCTGGTGTTCCAGGACTTTGAGCGCTTCGAACGAGTGTTGCGCTTCGGCTGCGGACATGCCGTGGATGGCCTTCTGGTCGATCTGCCGCAGCGTCACGTACCACAGATAAATCTTGCGGCGGGTTCTCCAGCGAACCAGCGGCGGAGCGGCCCGGACCAGCGGCATCAACAGCACCAGCAGCGGAATGATCATCAGTTTCGTGCGGTCGATCAGTGACGCGAGCCAGAAGGGCAGCAGCCGCTGCAGCACCGGCGGACCGAAGCGGAAGAAGTGCTCCGCGTCTTCACTCAGCGGCAGATCCGTGTACGAGGTCGAGGGGAACTCGCCGACATTAGTCAGCAGGTCGCCGTTGCGATGGACACTGGTGGCGGCTTTCAGCAGCAGTGGAATCAGCGCGGGATGCAACGACTCGTGCGCCACCAATGTCGCGGCCGGTGCGAGGAGCACCGTGTCCTGCGCGGGCAGATTGGCCTTGAGATCGAACAGCCCCGCGGGAATCGTCACGGTCGACAGGTAACGAAACCGCCGAAGATAAGCACCGGTCTGGGCGAGCTCCGCGAGTTTGACTTCGGGATCCTTGATCAGTTGTTGGATGTACGGCGCTTCAATGCCGGCAACGAAGAACGCCGCGTCGATCTCGCCGCGTTGCAGCGCGTCCGCAGCCCCGGTACCCGACGTGGCGACGAATTCCGCCTGCGACGCATCCAGGTCGTTGGCCTTCAGGAGCTGGTCTGAAATGGCCCGCGTGCCGCTCCCTTCCGGACCGATGGCAATCCGTTTTCCGGACAACTGCGACAACCGATCCAAGGGTTCAGGCCCGCGATAGAAGATCCAAAGCGGTTCGCGATACAGGCTGCACAACGAATGCAGCGACGTGGACACCGACGGATCGGCAATCCCGCTCTGCACGAGGGCGACGTACACGTCCGAATCGTCGTCCTGCAGCAGCTTCAGATTCTCGACCGAGCCCTTCGTTTCCCGGATCTCCAGGAGAATGCCATCCTTCTTCAGCAACTCGGCATAGCGCTCGGCGAAGCGGTGATAGGCTCCCTCTTTGCTGCCGGCGGCCATGACGATTCGACGGGGCGGCGGGGACTCCACGAACAGGATGAACCCCAGCGCGACGCACGCCAGACCGCCCGCCAACAACGCCACCCAGGTCCATGAGTTCGACGAGCCCCTGACTTGCTGCGTTGACGTGATTGGTTGCGCGGACACGATGGCGATCCTCCCTGAAGTCCGACGATGCCAGACTTATTTCATGATGAACTTTTGCAAGCGGACGCCGCCGACCTCGGCGACGTACATCGAGCCCGCCGCGTCGAACGACAGCATGTGCGGCAGATTGAACTCGCCCGCGCCCGCCCCCTTGCGGCCCCAGCGGCGTTGAATCTTTCCCGCCGCGTCCAAGCAGAGCACATCATGCTCGCGGCCGGTGGCGACGAACAAGGTGCCGTCGGACCGGAGGGCCAGTCCGTACGGTGCGAACCCCGGCCAGGTCTCCAGCAACGCCCCGTCCCGGTCGAAGATTTGGATCCGGTTGTTCTCGCGGTCACCGACCAGCACGCGCCCCCGCGCATCAACGACGATCGCATGCGGCAGTTGAAATTCCACCGGCCCCTTGCCAAGCGTGCCCCAGGTCTTGATCAGGGTTCCCTGCGGTGAGAACTTCATCACCCGGCTGTTGCCATAGCCGTCCGAGACATAGAACTCGCCGTCCGGACCGAACGCGATATCGGTCGGCTGGTTGAATTGATCGTTGTCCGTCCCCGGCTTTCCCGTCCCCAGGGCCAGCAGCAGCTTGCCTGCCGCATCGAACTTGAAGACCCGGTGATTGCCGATGTCTGTGACCCAGACGTTGTCGTGGCGGTCGACACGCAGCCCGTGCGCGGTCTTGATGAGATCGTCACCCCACGAGCGGAGGAGATTTCCCGCCGCGTCAAAACAGAGGATGGGATGCTTGCCCCGATGAAACAGGTGGATCTCCCCCTTGCGGCTGACATCCACCGCCGAGCAGGCGCCCAGCGTCCAACCATCCGGCAATTTCAGAAACTCGGCCGCAGGCTGATAGTCACCGGGCTCGGCGGCCGGCGTCGAACCGCAAGACCCCAGCAACAGCAACAAACCACAGATCTGGGAGATTCTCATTGCAGACTCCAACCACGTGGACATTGGGAATTCGGTCGCACCGGAAACAAGCTCCGTCGAGCCGAAGCACTGGCAGACCGTTGGGGATCGGCACAGCAATCACTGTCGTAGCATGGACGCCTCGTCCGTGCGGCTCAATTCCGCAGATGTCCACGTTGGACCGCACGGACGAGGCGTCCATGCTACGGTTGGTTCCCGCCAAATCCCAACCGTTATTCAAGCGCCGCCCCTCACCTCTGCTTGGGCTCGCGGACCATTGGCGACTCGGCCAGGGTGAAGAGCATGATTTCTTCGCCGGTGGTCGTGCTGATGTCGTGATGCAGGCTGATCATCTTCACGCCGGTGGTGGCCAGGACCATCGATTCCATGACGGGGCGCGCGAGTTCGATCAGTTGGGTGCGGACTTGTTTGAGCAGATCCCGCCCCTGCTCGGGATGCAGCGTCTTCACCAGGTGTTGTTCGGCCGCGGTCAACACGCCGTAGAGGCGGACCACCAGCAGATCACCGATCAAATGGGTCTGAATGTCCTTCGGACCGCGGCCCATGTACTCCTGTTCAAAGCGCGCGATCCCCTGGCTGATCGCCGCTTCGATTTCTCCCTGTGTTTTCATCGCGGACTCGTTTTCTTGGCGACCCGGGTGATCGATGCCCTGTAGCTGTGTCGGCGACGACGGACCGCCGACAGGTGTGACGGATCGGGCAGTCAGATGGTACTCAAGACGTGACCGACAAAAGTCCGAATCAGGCGACCCGGGCGGCGTCAGCCACCGGATTCCCGCAATCGCAAGAGTCCGGGGGCTGACGCCGCCCGGCTCACCACAGCACTCAAAAGTTATTCGGGCGAGATGCTAGCAATCTCAGAATTAAAAGAACAACCGTGTTGCTTTGCCGGAACTCGAAGCGTATCGTGTTTGGCGTTGAGGGAGCGTCCGTTGGAAGCTCGCTCCTCAATCGCAACGGAAGACTGAATAAAGAGCAGCCCGGCCAGTTCCGGAAGGCTCGTTATCAAGTAAGCCGACGCGGTGGAAGACCCCAGGGTGTTCCGTCGCGTCGGCTTTTTTCGTTTGCGACCCAACTTCGGATGACCACACAAAGGGCAGCCCGGCCGATGCCGGAAGGCTCGTTAGTGAGTAAGCCGACGCGATGGAAGACCTCCGGGACTTCCGCCGCGTCGGCTTTTTTCGCTCGCCAACAGGGGCGAGATGACACGGGCGGAGTGTCCGCCCGGTCGGTTTTGGAGCTTTAAGGATGGAGAAGTTTACGATGCGTCACTCAATGACAGGTTCCCGCAGTGTGCAGTCCAATGGAGTCGTCAGTCGGCACCGCTTCACGCTCAGGGGTGTGTCGGCTCTGTTGGCGGTCGCCGGTGTCATGGCCCTCGCTCCGGCGTTTGCCAAAGATCCCGCCGCGGTGGAGGTCAAGCCAACCAACAAGGGACCGGCGATTCAGGCCCAGGCTCAGGCTCAGGCCGATTCCGTCGCGATTCCGGAATGCCTGGAGAAGCTGAAGCTGTCGGCCGCGCAGCAAGACCAGGTCAAGGAGATCGTCCACAACTACGATCGGTCGATCGGTGTGGTGTGGAAGCAGTTCAGCGACCGCTACATGCAAGCGATCGGCCTGGAGACATCGTTGCTGGCAGCGATTGAGGACAACTTGACCGAATCGCAGCGGCAGCAGGTGCGCGACCAGCGGCGCAAGACGGCCCAGCACGAGAAGCTGATGGCGGCGACCAGCACCAAGGTCAATCAGGCGAAAGTCGAACCGAACGAGGAGACCGCCAAGACCGCCAAGCCCGCCAATTCCCCCGAGGAGGGAATCGCCGCGGCCGGTGTGACACTTACCGACGCTCAAGAGGCTGCGGCCGACAAGGTCCAAGAGAAGTACCACACCCAACTGCGGTCCATGAACCGTGACATTCAGGGTCTGCACACCCGGCTGGTGTCGCTGGAAGCCGACAAGCTCGCGGAGATCGAAAAGGTGCTCACGAAAGACCAGCTCGCGCAACTGCGTGCGAGTCGGCAGAACGCTCCCGCCGCTCCGAAGGTGGCGCTGAGCCGGACGGAACCGACGAAGTCTGAATAACGCGTTCCGCGTCCGTGGCACGGGTCCGCAAGGAACCCGTGCCACGTCGGGCGGGTTCGATCAACTTCAACTGTGATGGATTCACACGGGACAAATCATGAAACGACAACTGTTTTTTTTGATGCTCACGATGGGCTTGTTCGCGACGGCACAGAGCACGGCCCAGGCCCAATCGCCGGTCATCGGCCGGGGCGGGGTTCAATACAACGGGTACGGCCGGGGCTACTACGGTGGTTACGGGCAAGGCTACGGCGGCGGGTACGGCCCCCGCATTCAGACGTACTCGGGCTATGGGAACGGCCCGTACGGGTATGGCTCTGGAGACGCTTATCAGTACCCCGTCAACGGCGGGTACAGCTACTCAAACGGGACTTACTACAACGGATACGGGAACCCCGGATATTACGTCCAGCCTTACGCGCCCGCGTACCGGCCGTATGGATTCGGCGTTTACATCCAGTGACCGCCAGTGAAGAAGAGGTGGCGTGCGATGTCGTGCCGGGGATCAGCAGATGCGGGTCTTTCGGCACGACGACGCAGCCGGAACAAAATCATGAACATGAACCACACTTTGCATCACTACTTTTCCCGGGGGTGCGACATGCAGATCGAATCCGGGCACCGTTCGTCCTCCGAATGGCCGCTGGCGCAAGACGACGAGTTGGTTCAACGAGTCAATAACCGGTTGGGTGGACGGTTCGGCAATCCGGTGAGCAACTTTCAATTGTGGCGTCGCGAGGACGGCTTGGTCCTCCGCGGAGTGGTCAAGACGTACTACGCCAAGCAACTGGTCCAAGAGGTCGTGATGGGCACATCGGGGCAGTTGGTGTTGGCGAATGACATTGAAGTTCAGTGCCGATCAACGGCGCAGCACGGGATCGTTCCCGCCCAGTAAGGACGCTTCCAATGATCGACACAAAACTCACCGTGGCACAACAGATCGCGGAAGCAGTGACCGAGTACCAGCAACAGAGCACAGGACATGCGCCGTCGGCCGTGACCGTCGTGCTGAGCGAGGACACGCTGGTCATCACGCTGCACGACGCGTTGTCGCCCGCCGAGAAGTTGCTGTCCCAGAAGCCGGCGGGAGCCGCACAGGTTCAGGAGTTTCACCGGCAGCTCTTCGCCAACTCGTCCGCTTCACTGAGCCATGAACTCCGGAGAATCGCCGGCCGGGAGGTGCGGGAAGCCGCCGTGGAGTTTGAGCCGGCAACCGGGTCCGTGGTGCATGCCTTTACGACCGGCACGATGGTCCAGGTCTTCCTGCTCACCAGGCACATTCCCACGGAAGACGGGGATGGGCACGAACCGAGTCCGCAGTCCAAGGAAAGGAATCTCAGACATGTTGGTCTTAACGCGAAAAACTGAACAGTCGATCGCCGTCGGCGGCGCGACGGGTCTTGAGCACCTGGTCAAGATCACGGTGCTCGAAGTCGGCAACGGAAGAGTGCGGCTGGGCTTCGAAGTCGATGCCAGCGTGCCCGTCCATCGGTGGGAGGTCTGGGAACGAATCCTCGCCGAGAGCCGGGCTGACGTTTCCGCGGAAGGCGCGGAAGTGCTGGCAGTGAATCAATGCGCGGAGGCTGGTGCCTCCGTGGAGTTGTGGCCTGATGGGCCGTGTCTTGTGTGAGGTCGCCAGTCAGATGCGACTGATGCGGCAAATCAAACGTGGAGAACAATCATGTTGAACTGGGCGCTGACTTTTTTGATTGTGGCATTGATCGCGGGCGTGTTGGGTTTTGGCGGCATCGCCGGGGAAGCGGCGTGGGTCGCGCACATTTTGTTTGTCGTGTTTCTGGTCTTGTTTCTCGTCTCGGCCATTTCGGGACGCCGAGTACGGGGGTGACGGTGACCCGGAGTTGCGGTGCGGCTGCGGGAGGTTTACCTCGCGCGGCCTGACCTGAGACGTTTAACCGCTGCGCCAACGGCGTGCGTGAGAACAACGGTTCGCTCCCGCCGACGCGATTGAGGTTGGCGTGGCGGTTAAACGAAAACGTCTCACTGGGGGATGCGGGAAGTGATCGACCAATCGGTTGAATGATGACCCCCGGAGGTTTGTGCCTCGCGGGAGTCTTGGCCGCGGGGCCGTGTTTGGGTTTGGTTCTAAAGGAGTATTGCAATGACTCGGAAACTGATTTCTCTGGCTGGTATGTTGGTCGCGGTGTGCAGCTTCACTGTCGGAAGCACCGACGCGGAGGCTCGGCACTGCCGCACCCTCAGGACTCGCTGCTGTCGCCAGCAGTCCTTCCAACAGCAGTCGTGCAACACCGGTTGCCGGCAGACAGCCAACATCGGCTGCAACAGCGGTTGCAACGGCAACAACGGCTACCAGCAGACCAGCAACTATGCGCCCGGCCAGGTGACGTACGGCACGCCGGGAGTCGCGGTCGATGGCGGCCAACCAGCGCCTGAGGTCCAGGCGACGGCCCCCGCTCCGAACAACTAATTCTGACGGCACTTCAGTCCGCACACCGACCGCCTGCGGGCGGTCGGTGCAAGGGAGATTACCATGCGACACATTTCGATTCTGACAACATCTGTGGTGGCGCTGGCGGCACTTTGTTTCGGTGCCGGTGAGGAGAAGCCCGCCTCCAAATCCTTCGATAAACCAAGTGTTCCACCGGCGGCCAAGGCCGCGGTGAAACCCGCCGAGAAGCCCGTGGCCCGATCCGCCGAAGCGGTGGAGATCAAGCCCGGTGCCAAGTTGGCCGAACCGAAGCCTGCGACGCATGTCGTCTCCAAAGAACGCGCGGCCGACGAAGCGGCCATCCGTGAAACGGGTGACACGTACGAAAAGGCGTATGACGCGGGGGACGCCAAGGCGATCGCGGCCCATTTCACCACGGATGCCGAATACGTCGACGAGCAGGGGAACGTCCATCAGGGACGCGAGGCCATTGAAGCGGCGATGACGGCGTACTTCGCCGAGAACTCCGGATCCCAGATCGAGATCAACATCGACTCGCTGCGATTCGTCAGTGCCGGCGTAGTGGTCGAAGATGGAACCACGACGGTCACGCCGAAAGACAATGCGGAGCCGATCACCAGCCGCTACACGGCCGTGCATGTGAAGACCAACGGCAAGTGGCTCGCCGCCAGCGTGCGTGATCACGCCCCGAAGGACCGGCGGCAGCATCGGGCGCAGCTCCAGCAACTCGGATGGTTGCGGGGAGACTGGGTCGATGAAAGCGACGATTCCGTGGTGCTCTTCTCGTGCGAGGCCGTCGATGGCGGCAACTTCCTGCTGCGCAAGTTCATCATTCAGATCGCCGGACAAGAGGCCATGAGCGGCACGCAGCGAATCGGTTGGGATCCGCTGACCGGCAAACTCCGGGCGTGGATCTTCGACTCGGAGGGTGGCTACAGCGACGGCTCCTGGCACCGCGACGGAAACCGCTGGGTGTTCAAGTCCACCGGGGTGACGGCCGATGGCCAGACCGCGTCGAGCACGAGCATCTACACCTTCGTCAACGAGCACACGATGACGTGGCAGTCGGTGAATCACGAGATCGCCGGTGTGCAACTTCCGGACAGCGAACTGGTGACGATCGTTCGCCGGGCACCGATGCCGGAGATGGCTGACAATCCCGAATCGCCTTTGAAATGAGCCCCGCTCGCCGCGTCATCACACGACGCTTCGCGACAACTTGTTGGAGAAATGAATCATGAAACGAAATCTCTGGAAAACGTTGATCGTCTGCGGTCTCGCAGTGGCACTGAGTTCAGGCAATCTATTCGCCCGTGGTGGTGCCGGGGGGGGCGGCGGCGGTGGTGGTCATCCGAGTGGTGGTGGTGGAGGAGGTGGAGGTGGCGGCCATCCGAGTGGCGGCGGCGGTGGTGGCCATCCGAGTGGTGGTGGTGGTGGAGTTGTCCAGCCCAGCGGCGGCGGTGGTGGAATCCATGCCGGCGGTGGACAGCCACCAGCGGGCGGCGTGACCCACGGTGTTTCACCGCAAGGCCCGGCCGGTGGACGTCCGCCGACCATCAATCGAACGCCTGCGTTCAGTCAGCCACAGCTTGGTGGACCATCGCGCGGACCAGTCACTCCGCATGCGACGCTCAAGCCGGCAACGATCGCTCCGTCGGGATCGGGAGCTGCCAAGATTCAGCCGAACGTCGGGGGAGTTGGGCACGTGCCAGGCGTCGCGCCGGCAAGGGTCAACCCGGGAGGTCCCGCGGCAGTCGCTCAACCTCACACGAACATTGGCGCCGTCGGCAATCAACACCTCGGCGCAGGTGCCGGAGCCGGGACCCAACTGACTGGTGGAAACCATCCGGCAGGCGCGACCCGCGGGATTGTCGCAAGCCAGTCTCTCGGCGGCAACACGATCAATCTCAACAATCACGTCGTCAATCTCGGCGGCAGCAATTACCAGCCGGCCTTCAATCGCCACCCGCAATATCGCGGCTATTGGAATGGCAACTACGGCGGCAACAACAGCTACCTTGGCTATGGCGGATACGGTGGTTATGGCGGATACGGCGGCGGAGGATTTGGTTCGGGCTTTGGTTCCGGACTGGGCTTCGGCCTCGGTTCGAGCCTGGGCTTGGGCCTCTTGGGCGGCGGCGGTTATGGCGGCTACGGTGGCGGGTATGGAGGCTATGGTTGGGGCGGCGGCTACGGTGGCTATGGCGGCTACGGCGGCTACGGTTACCGACCGTTGGGCTGGGGCCTGGGCAATTGGGGACTCGGGTCGCTCGGTTACAACAGCGGCTACCTGGGCTACTCGAATCCGTACTACATGAACAGCTACGGTTCGTACGGGAACTACAACTACTCGCAGCCGATTCCGGTGACGTATGTCAGCACACCGGCGGTGACGGTTGCCAACCCGCCCATGTCATGCGAACAGGCGTTGGACAGCGCCGTCGCCGCGTTCAAGCAGAACGATTACGACGCGGCGCTCGACATCGTCAACAAGGGACTCGTCCAATGTCCCGACGATTCGGTGATGCACGAGTTCCGCGCGTTGGTTCTGTTTGCCAGGGCCGACTATCAGCAGGCCGCCGCGACGATTCACTCGGTCTTGGCCGTCGGCCCGGGCTGGAACTGGACGACTCTCAGCAGCCTGTACCCGAGCGTCCCCGTCTACACGGCGCAACTGCGTTCGCTCGAAGCTTTCACAAAAGCGAATCCGCAGGACGGTGCCTCGCGGTTCCTGCTGGCCTATCACTACATGACCGACGGCTACCCCGATGCGGCCGAGCGCCAGTTGAAACAGGTCGTGCAACTCGTCCCCAATGACAAGGTCGCTGCGGACGTGTTGAGGATGGTGACGAAACCGCCGGCGGCGCAGCCGAATGAGACGGGGCAGAATCCGACTCCGCAACCTCCTTCGGTCGACACACCACCGACCACGCCACAGCCCACGCCGCAGACCGCGGCACCCGCCGTCAAGCTGATCGATCCGGCGATGCTGATCGGAATCTGGCAGGCGTCACGCGACGACGGCTCGAAGTTTGAACTGACTCTCAAGGACGATGCGTCCTTCAACTGGAAGTTCACCCAGAAAGAGACCGTCCAGGAATTCGGCGGGACGTACAAGGTCGAAGCGAATGTCCTGGCGCTGGAGCGCAAGGACGGTGGATCGCTGATTGCGGGAGTGGTTCCCGACGGCGATCGGAAATTCAACTTCAAGTTGCTCGGTGCTCCGAAAGAAGACCCGGGTCTCAACTTCGGCAAGTGAATAGGAGCGTGGATCGAGGTTCGAAGGAGCGATTCAACATGTTGAGCATTGGAATGTTGTCACTGGTTTGTGCTCTGACGAGTGGCGTCTTCGGCTTCGGAGTCGGTGCGCCGGACGGCTGGACTTGGGCGAAAGGCTCGTTCTTCCTGTTCCTGCTGGTCGCGGTGGTCGGCTGCTTTGGAAGCACAATGCGCAGGCCGTCCCTGTTGTGGGAAGTGGTCGATGAGGTCCAACGCAAGAGATTTCGAAAACGGATACGGACATGCCGATTGAGTCACTCACATCAAGCGGCCAACGTTTTTCCGGTTGGAAGATTTTCGGCCGACCGTGCCGAGCTAGGCGATGTTGCCTCAGAGAGCGACACGGCGTGCAACGGTCGTAACAGGCTTAATTGTTCGTCCGTTGTGGAGCGCATGTAGAAATCCACCTCGTTGGTACAGGCGTTGCAAAGTGAGTTGCGGTTCACGAACTCGGGCGGCTCCGCATCAGAGTCGGACCCAGGGCATGACGGGACATCAACAAGGATGAAATGGCGTACGTGATTCGCGAAGTTCAGGCCGTCACGCACGAATAGTCTGATTCGGAAATGGAGGTCCTCATGGCGGAGTGAAAGTGAACCAGTGTTGTGATCTGTAACACGCAACGTCCCACGCTTACCAAGGAATGAAGAATGCTTACCAAGGAACGACCCATGAAGACTCTCCTGTTCGGAACGCTCTGCGGAGTGGCGTTGGGGTGCAATCAAAGCAGTCCCCCGACTTCAGTTACTAATTCGACGCCAGACCGACCCACGACGGTCACGGCGAATCGCCCCGTCATAACGGAACGTCCCGTGGCAAAAGCCGAACCGACCGATCGCACAAACACTGGAGTCAACGTCCGCGACCGTGACAGCACGGCCAAGACGCCGCTCGACCAAAATGAAAACAAGGCAGATATCCAAATCACCGCTGACATCCGCAAGCAGGTTGTCGCGAAAAAGCTGTCGGTGAACGCCCATAACGTCAAGATCATCACTCAAGACGGGAAGGTGACACTGCGCGGGCCGGTGAAGACGGAAGATGAAAAGAAGACGATTGAAGAGATCGCTCTCGCCGTTGCAGGTGCCGACAAAGTCGACAATCAATTGGAAGTCAACAACGACTAAGCCCTGTTTGAAGCATTGTTTGAAGTCAATCACGAACCACGTTCACAACCACTTGCACAGGATTACAAACATGTCCACTTCAGTGTTTTGCACGGCGACATTCGCCCAGGCCAACACCATCATCGCCGACTTGAAGTCGGCTGGCTTCTCGGGAAACGACATCTCCGTTTTGATGGCGGACAAGGGAGGAACGCGCGACTTCGCGCATGAAAACAGCACCAAGGCTCCGGAGGGTGCTGCCACCGGAGTGGGAACGGGTGCCATTTTGGGAGGTACCTTGGGCTGGCTGGCTGGGATCGGGGCGTTGGCGATCCCGGGCCTCGGCCCCTTCATTGCCGCCGGCCCGATCATGGCCGCTCTCAGTGGTGCGGCGATCGTCGGTACGGTCGGTGGGCTGACGGGTGCTCTCGTCGGTATGGGCATCCCTGAATACGAGGCCAAGCAGTACGAGGGAAAGGTCAAATCGGGAAGCTCGCTCATCTCTGTTCATTCCGAAGACAGTGACGAGACGGCGCGTGCCAAAGAGATTTTTAAGCGTGCCGGTGCGCAGGACATCAGCACTGGGGGTGAGTGCGCGGTCCCGGCGGCCGATCGTAAAAACTCGGGTGCGCGCACAGTGCCATCGACCACCCGCGTTTGAAACACGCAGATGCCTTTCAAGGCGAATGGAAGTTTCTGGTGACATCTGTGCCGGGAATGCCGGAAACAAACAACCGTGTCAGCGTGCTGACCGTCGGAACGCTGACGCGGTCCCTTCTGAACTCGAACAACTGAGAATGACATGAAACTTAAAACGCTGCACGACTTGTACGTCGATGAACTCAAGGATCTTTACAACGCGGAGAACCAGATTCTCAAGGCGTTGCCGAAAATGGCGAAAGCGGCTTCGGATCCTCAATTGGCCCAAGCGTTCACGGACCACCTGGCTGAAACGACGGGACACGTCGATCGGCTGGAGAAGATTTTCAAGAAGCTCGATGCCAGCCCGAAGGGTAAGAAATGCAAGGCCATGGAGGGACTGCTGGAAGAAGGCAAAGACCTCATGGCTGAGGACGCCGATCCGTCGGTGATGGATGCCGCTCTGATTGCTGCGGCGCAGCGGGTCGAACACTACGAAATGGCTGGGTACGGGTGTGTGCGGACGTATGCACGTTTGCTCGGCTACGACGAGGCGGCGGACTTGCTCCAGGAAACGCTGGATGAGGAAGGAACCGCCGACAAGAAGTTAACCGACTTGGCCGAGACGGTTATCAACGCTGAAGCCGTTGCTCCAGTAGCCAACGCCTAAGCACAGATTGCATCAACTCAAGAATCAAGCAAGATCCTTATGTTCTGTCAGCACTATGCCAGTTCGCTCCCTTTGGGAGACCGTGGTCCGGAAAGCAGGCGCTTTGCCGACCTGACGATCGACACTGTCGCGATAGTCGCTCAGACAAGGACTCGCACGATTGATTGTTTTGAACGCGTATCGAGCGGCTCAACGCCGGATCGCCTACGTGATGCGACCGACCATCGCTAAGGCATCCGCCCAAGCGACATCGTTTACCGAGGAACACAAAAATGGAAATCCTTACGCAAACTGTTTTCCCCTTGGCGGCTGCCGGGTATTCGCTGGTTTACCTGCTGGCGGGCGGGGGCTTCTTTGGGGCATTGGTCATTTTCGTCATCATGAAGATGGTTGGAAAGTAACGCGACTTGCGCGTCTGTACGGGAGATCGCCATGAATGAAACGACGCACTTGCTTCACGAAGCCGTCACGCGGGAAGACTTGGTGGCGCTGCTCAATGAAGACCTCGCCGGCGAATACCAAGCGATCATTTCCTACGTGATCTATTCGCAGGTTCTGAAGGGCGCGCAGTACATGAACATTGCCGCCGAGTTGGAAGTGCATGCGGCGGAGGAACTGTCACATGCCATCATCATCGCCAACCAGATCGACTATCTGGGCGGGATGCCGCTGGCGGTGGCCAAGCCGGTCAAGACGTCGGCCAAGGCCGAGGAGATGCTGCGGTTCGATCTGGACAACGAGAACGAAACGATCGCCCGCTATCGGCAGCGGGTCCGTCAGTGCGAAGCCTTGGGCGAGTACGCCATCGCCGAACAGATTCGAGACATCCTCGTCCAAGAGCAGGATCACCAGATCGCTTTGGCGACGGCACTGGGTGTGGAGGTTCCGAATGTCACCCAGCTCAAAGGGGCTCCGCTTTCCAGGCAGAGCTAGGTCAACAGAAACGTGTCGAAGGCGGTCCGGAATCAGCTTCGTGTGGAAGCTGGCTCACCGTGCCGCAAGTTTTCAACGAAAAGGCATTGAAGATGAAACGTGTCATTGCAGCGAGTATGATTGCCAGCTTGGTCTCGATTGGCCTGGCCGGCTGTACCGACACAACCAAGTCGTCGGCCAAACAGGAAACGAAAATCAAAACGCCGGGTGGTACGACGACGATTACCACTGAAAAAGAAATCAAGACGACCGGCGAGAAACCACCGGTTGTCAATCCTTGAATCGGGAGCCTTCCGGCGGACGCTCATTGCGTGCATTGGATGGTCCGAACACCTCTTTAACAAAAAGGAATTCAACCATGTCGAATTCAACAATGATGCCCAGCACCAACAAGCAGGAATGGGCTCCGACTATCGATAAGGCCAAAGAGGCGGCTGCCTCCGTGGGCGAGTTGGCCAGTAATGCGGCGTCCACCGTTGGCGCGATGGCGAGTCAGGCGGCCAGTGATGTCGGCAAGAAAGCGGACAACCTGACCGCCAGCGCGGGCGTTGGCATCCAGCAGTGGGGCGACAGACTCAGCAAGAACGCCCCACACGAGGGCGTGCTGGGAACCGCGTCTCAAGCATTCGCCAAAACCATCAAGGACAGTGGCGAATATCTGGAGGACGCCAAGCTCAGTGGAATCACCGAGGACATCGCCCTGTTGGTTCGGCGGAACCCCATCCCGGCCGTTCTCATCGCCATCGGCTTGGGCTGGTTGGTGGCTCGCGAACTGAGCCGTTGACGGACGCCTGTTGTGTGTTGGATGATCAGAGAACTTCTTCACGAAAAAGGAATTTAGCCATGTCGAATTCAACTACGATGCCAAGCGGCACTAAGCAAGAATGGAATCCGACAGCCGATAAGGCCAAAGAGGCCGCAGGCAAGGCCAAGGAGGCTGTTGCGTCCGTGGGCGAACTGGCCAGTAACGCGGCCTCCGCCGTCGGGGCGATGGCGAGTCAGGCGGCGTGCGATGCCGGTACGATGGCGAGTCAGGCGGCCAGTGATGTCGGCAAGAAAGCGGACAACCTGACTGCCAGCGCGGGCGTTGGGATCCAGCAGTGGGGCGACCGGCTCAGCAAGAATGCCCCGCACGACGGCGTGCTGGGAAGCGCGTCTCAGGCATTCGCCAAAACCATCAAGGACAGTGGCGAATATCTGGAGGACGCCAAGCTGAGTGGAATCACCGAGGACATCGCCCAGTTGGTGCGGAGAAACCCCATTCCCGCCGTCCTCATCGCGATCGGCTTGGGCTGGTTGGTGGCTCGCAAACTGAGCCGTTGACGGACGCCTGTTGCGTGCGTTGGATGATCAGAGAACTTCTTCACGAAAAAAGGAATTTAGCCATGTCGAATTCAACAATGATGCCAAGCGTCAACAAGCAGGAATGGGCTCCAACAGTCGATAAGGCCAAAGAGGTTGCCGACAAGACCAAAGAGGCGGCTGCCTCCGTGGGCGAGTTGGCCAGTAACGCGGCCTCCGCAGTCGGCGCAATGGCGAGCCAGGCGGCGTGCGATGCCGGTTCGATGGCGAGCCAGGCGGCCAGTGATGTCGGCAAGAAAGCGGACAACCTGACTGCCAGCGCGGGCGTTGGGATCCAGCAGTGGGGCGACCGGCTCAGCAAAAATGCTCCGCATGACGGCGTGCTGGGAAGCGCGTCTCAGGCATTCGCCAAAACCATCAAGGATGGCGGCGAATATCTGGAGGATGCCAAGCTCAGTGGGATGACCGAGGATCTGGCCCAGTTGGTGCGGAGGAATCCCATTCCGGCCGTCCTCATCGCCTTGGGCTTGGGTTGGTTCGTAGGTCGCAAGCTGGGGAGTTGAACCATGTCCATCGACCTCGAAAATCCGCCGTCCATCGACCTCGAAAATCCACCGGAGCAAACCGCCGCTTCGCTGGTGAGCGGCATCCTCGGCGATCTCCAGCACCTCGTCGAACAGCAGTTCCAGTTGACGCGGCGGGAGATCGAACAGGAACTTCGTCTGCGTGCTGCCGCTGCGGCGGTGTTCGGCGTCGGGCTGGGGGTCTTCTTTCTCGATGCCATCGTGCTCTGCATGACCCTGGCTCACCTGCTGCACTGGGTGGCGTCACCGCCGGGGACCGATCCGGCGGCACTTCCGCTGTGGGCGTGCTACGGCGTGGTGGCAGCAGTGCTCGTCATCATCGGCGGGATCCTGACGAGTGTGGGGCGAGCCAGGTTCAGTTCAGTCGAACCGTTTAAGAATCCAATCACTGAGATCTTGCAGGAGCCAGTCCCATGGACGACGACACCCCCGAAGTGATCCGACAACAGATGGAAGAGACGAAATCGCAGCTCTCGGAGAAGCTGGTCTCTTTGGAGAGCCAAGTCTCCGAGACCGTTCAATCCACCGGCACCGTGGTCAACGCCACGGTCGGGGCCGTTCAGGACACGGTCGAGGCGGTGACGGGGGCCGTGCAGGACGCGGTGCAGTCCGTCAGCAACGTTTTTGATTTGAAGCGTCAGTTTGAACGAAATCCCTGGTTGGTTCTCGGTGGGGCGGCCGTCTTGGGCTATCTCGCGGTCGAGTATCTGAAGGGGTCGGCCAAGAAGTCCGGGCAACGGTCCGCGCCATGCCCGTCTCCGGGCTATGCCAACGGCGAACCGACGGCCGAATCCGCGGCAACCGCCGCCGCCATCGCGGCGGCTTACGAGTCAGGTCGGGAGAGTGCGTCCCGGCATCAACTGCAAGATGTGGCGACCCGCTCGCTCATCGGGGTTGTGCAGGACATCGCCTCCCGTGCCGTTCCGCAACTGGTGGATTACCTCACCGGCAATCGGGCCAGCGCTCCGATCAGCCGATCCGACGATAACGGGGAACAGCGCGGTT
>JANMLE010000782.1:0-5899 GCA_031372385.1 Planctomycetota bacterium
GGGCGCGGCCCCCCGACACGTTCGCCTTGGGCTCTGTTTTAAACGACTCAAATGTCTCACTCTCGCCCGCGCGCAGACAAACAGCCAGGTGGACGATCGTCGCACCAGGCTGTTTGTCGCATGCACACTCAACAAACCTACTTGGCCTTTTTGGCCTTGGGGAGCTTGTAGTGGGTCTTTTGTTCGTCGGTCAGCAGACCGTGGATTTGCTCCTTGATCGACAATTGCAGCCTGGCCAGTTCGGGTTGCAGTTCTGACCGGTGCTTCTTCTGTTCGTCGGTCAGCTTCAGGGCCTCATCGACCGCGGCGGCCGCTTCTTTTCCCTTATTGCCGTCGGTCTTGGCCTTGGCGACCGCTTCCTTGCGGGCGGTCTTCTGGTCGTCGGTCAGCACCGAGTCCAGCTTCTTGGTCAGGTCTGCGATCTTCGGCCCCTGTTCCTTCTTGATCTCATCGAGCTTCGTCTGCTGTTCAGCGGTCAGCGTGATCTCTTTGGGAATGTTGAACGCGGGGCTCGCCGCGCCGTCGGCACCCTTCTTCTTGCCCTTCTCTTTGGCAGCGTCCGCCGCGCCGGCCGAGAGGGTGAACGCAATCATCAATCCCGCACAGGACAGTGTTCGTACCAGACCGCGCATGACTCGATTCCTTCTCTGGGTAAAAGCTTCCAATGCCTCGGACGGATTTTGGATCCGTCCGCGTTCAATATCATCTGCCGACCGCTTGGGGTCGTAGCCACGCTCGCCAGAGCGTGGGCAGATTGCGAAATGAGATTAAAATCCAACGGTCTGGCGACCGTGGCCACCTTCGGGTTGAATGCTGACGCTGTGCTACGCGAACAACTCGGGGATGATTTCGCCGTCGCGGACGATCATCACCGGGCGGCCGATGTTTGTGTGGTATTCCTTGTGCGGATCGATCCCCATGTTGTGGAAGAACGACGCCGCGACGTGGTCCGGTTTGAAGCCATCGCCAACCGGCCCGAGCGCCTTGTCGTCGCTGGCCCCCAGAACCTGGCCCGGCTTGACTCCGCCGCCCGCCATCAGCATGAACATCGCGCGGGCATAGTGATCGCGGCCGTTGCGGGTGGTGTTGATCTTCGGGGTCCGCCCAAACTCACCCGTGACATAGACGCACGTCGACGACAGCAGGCCCTTCTGCGACAGACCGCTCAGCAGCGCGGCCAGACCCTCGTCGAACGGCGGCAGTTGCTTCGTCTTCAGGCGGACCCAGTTGTCCTGGTGAGTGTCCCAGCCGCCGTAGTTCAACGTCACAAACCGGACCCCCGATTCCACGAGGCGCGTCGCCAGCAGGCAGCTCATGCCGAAATCGGTCTTGCCGTATTGCTCGGAAAAACTCGGCGATTCCTTGCTGACATCGAACGCCTCGCGCGATCGGGTCGACGTGATCATCGAGTACGCCTGCTGCCCGAATCGATCGAGACCGTCGAGCAACTGGCTGTTCTTTTCGGCACCTTTGAACGCGGTGTCCAGATCGCGGAGCAGGTTCTGGCGCTGCTCGACGTCGGAGACTGTCAGGCCGTTTTGCAGTGACACGCCGCGGACGTTGTAGGGAACACCCGGCTTCGGCGCGGCCCCGGCGCTGAGCGGCGCATAACGCACACCCAAGTATCCCGCCTTCTGCTGGCCGGAACCCATCGACACATAGGGAGGCAGATCCGGTGGTCCGCCCAGTTCCTTGGAGACCACGGCCCCGTAACTGGGGAATTCGATCGACGGGATCGGTCGGTTCCCCGTGTTGACATACAGCGAGCCCAGTTCGTGGGCGGCCAGCGAGTGCGACACGCCCCGCAGGATCGCAAACTTGTCCATCTGTTGCGCCAGCTTGGGCAGGTGTTCGCTGATTTCAATTCCCGAAACGTTGGTCTGGATCGGATTGAATTCACCGCGGTATTCGGTCGGTGCGTTCGGCTTCAGGTCGAACGTGTCCATGTGCGAAGGACCACCGCCGAGGTTGATGAAGATCGCGGCCTGCGCCTTGGCGTTCTTCACTTCGCCGGCCTGCGACATGCGCAGATAATTGGAGAGTGTCAGTGCCGAAGCCCCGAGGACTCCAACTCGCAGGAAGTCGCGTCGTTGAATTCCGTCACAGGTACGATGAATGGCCATGAGAGTTTCCTTTTTGAAAGAGGGTGGTGGATGGTGGGTCGTGGATGGGTAAGAAGCAGACGGCGTCGCCTAGTGGTTGACGACAAATTCCTTGGTGTTGATCAGCGCCCAAAGCAGGTCTCGTGTACCGCGGGCCGCGTCGCTGGTTTCTTCGTAGTAGCGGGCCGCGCGGTCGGACTCGGCGTCGCTGGGATAACGGCTGAGGGTTCTCAGGTAGACTTGGCGGATGATCGCCTTGGTGTCCATCTCGGGGACAGCGGCAACGGCGGGTTTGTCGGAAGAAGCATTCGCCAGCTTTTGCTCCCGTTCGGCCAGTTCCTTGCGGACCGCCTCAATGCCTTCAGTCTTGCCCTTCTTTTCCATCGCGGCCAGCCGCTGCTTCAACTTCGCGACATCCGCTTCGGCGAGTTTCCGTGCCTGGCGATCCTTCCTGTCCGGGCCGGCCTGTTTCGCATCGCGGGCGGGTTCGCTCGCCTTCAGCACCTGCTCGACCCAGCGGCCCTTGCCACCGATCATCGACAGCACTTCGCTGTCATTTTGCAGGTAGACGGTTTGCAGCAGGCTGGATTCCGTCGAGCGATCGCATTCGCAGTTCGAGTCGCGCAGTGACCGGCCGAAGATGGACAGGGCGTAGTTTGATCGTCCTTTGCCGTTGGCCCGCGTGTCAACAATCGTGTTGCCGATCGCCCGACCTTCGATCGAGGTCTGCCATTTGGCCGCCTCGATGTCACTCATCGTGGCCAACTGCAGGGAATCGTAGGCCACTTCCGCCGCCAACCGGCGCGGCACCGAGCGGGCGAAGTTTCGTTCATCCAGTTCGTTGGTGGGATTGGAGTGCCAACTGAGCTGGTAGGTCCGGCTGTTGGCAATCGTCCGATGCAGCCACTTCAGGTCGTACTTGCGCTGGCGGAACTCGGTCGCCAGGTAATCCAGCAGCGCCTCGTTGCTGGGCGGGTTCGCCAGGCTCAGGTCATCGACCGGTTCGACGATCCCAACGTTGAAATAACCCGCCCAAATCCGGTTCACGATCGCCCGGGCGAAGTACGGGTTGGCATCATCGCGCAGCCAGTCCATCAGGGCTTCACGCGGATCGGCCATCTCTTCGATGGTGATTTCCTCGCCACCCTGAATCTTCGCCGTCCGTCCCGCGACCACCTGTGGGCGCTTGGCGTTTTCCTTCTCCTTCTGGCGTTCCGGCTGCTTCGCCTGACGAGCCGGGGCCGGCACGAACAGTTCGTTGAATGGCACCACTTCGCCCTTGGCGAGATGCTCGCTCAGCACCTTGCGAAGGTCGTTCCCCTTGAGATCCTTCGGGTCGATCCCCGCCTTGGCGAGCATCGCCCGTTCCTCATCGCGGTTGCCCGGTGCGGTGTTGTAGGTCAGCCGCGAGAAGAACTGCTTGAAGCGGTCGAAGTCGTCCTTCGTCCACTGGTCGAACGGATGCTTGTGACACTGGGCACACTGAATGCGAAGGCCCAGGAACGTGTAGGCGAACCCCAGGGCACGTTCCTCCGGCTTCTGGAATTCGCGGCGGACCCAGTACGTCGTCAGCGAAGGCTGATCGGCGAAGCTGCTCTTGTGGTCCTTGTGGTGGTAGTCGCTCATCCGCTCGCAGTATTGAAGGTAGGACTCATCCTCCTGCCGGCTCACGGCGAGGACGATGCCCTCCACGAGTTCATCGTACGGCGTGTTCTTCTCGATGCGGACTCGCAGCCATTCGTACCAGTCCGATGCGAGCGTGGCCGGCGCGATGCCCGCCTTCTCCGCGTTGTTCAATTTGCCGGCGTTGTTGCCGGTCCAGTCGGAGAACTTGGTGGCCCACCACGCGGCATAGGCGGGGCGTTCCAGAAGCTCGTCGATCTTTTTTGCCCGCTTGTCCGGAGACGTGTCGGCCAGGAACGCTTCCACTTCGGCGGCGGTCGGCAAGGTTCCGATCATGTCCAGGCTGACTCGTCGCAGAAAATCGGCATCGGTGCAGAGTTCGGACTGGGTCATCCCCAGCTTGCGGAGTTTCTGGACGACCAGTTCGTCGATCTTCGTCGGGGTCGGCACGGCGGGATACTTCGGGCCGAACTTGTCGCTGACCGGCTGCAGCACCGGAACGGGGACGACTCCGTTGTCGTAGAACACCACGACGTGTGAATCGCCTGGCCCGGTCGAGGTGACCGCGCCGGTGTCGTCGACCGTGGCGATCTGATCGTTGTTCGTCTGGAATCGGCACAGCGGCGTGACGTCCTCACGCGCACCGTTGGACCAGACGGCCACGGCTTTCAAGACAAACGTTTCGCCGCGGCGTTTGGAGACGATCTCTTCGGGTGTCACTTCCAAGCGGACGAATTCGGGCGTGGTCGCATCGACGGGTTTGGCACCGGCTTCGATCCATTTGGTCAGCACCCTGTGCTGCCATGTTCCCTCTTTCAGCCGGGTTCCCCCCTCGTGCGGAATGACTTGGAGTGGCTTCTGAAGCATCAGACTTTCAGCAACGGCGGCCGAATTGACGCGCGGCTTGTCGCCCTTGGTCAGCGCCTCGTGATCGGACTTGAAGTCGTATCCGAACAGCGACAGCCGAAAACCTCCGCGTCCCTGAAAGGAACCGTGGCAGGCGCGGCCGTTGCAGCCCATCTTGCCCATCAGCGGGACAACGTGCTGGCGGAAGTCCGGTGTTTCGGTGACGGTTTCGACGGCGAATCGCCGGTCGATCCGGGCGGCCTGTTCGCTTCCGGCCACCTTGTCAGCCGCATTGACTGATGACGCGAGGCCGCTGAATGAAGCGACCACCAACAGCATCCCATTCGTCCATCGGGTCTGTGTCACTGTTTCTCTCCCTTGGCATCCGCCGGACTGGCCGGCTTCTTCGACTTGGTCTTCGCGGTCGGCCTGGCCGCCGGCAGCGTCTTCCGCAATTCGACAAACTGCTTTTCCACGGTCGCATCCGCCTTGGATGCCATCTCTTCGATTTGCTGATCCAGCTTGGAAACCCGAACCTGCAAACGGTCACGTTCTGCCCGCTGAGCCGACAGCCGCAGTTCCAACCGTTCACGCAGCGCGGCCCGCAATTCGGCTTCGACCGTCGGATCGGACGACATGGTCAGCCGTGCGGCGAGCAACCGGATGCGCGACGTGATCTTCCATTCGGCCAACTCGAACAGATGACGTTCCGCGGACTTTTCCCGGATCTTCGCCAACCGCTCGACAGCCCGATCCAGATCGACCAGCGCCGCTTGGTATTCGCTCGGGGCGTTCCGCTTGAGACCCTCCAAGAGCGAGGCGAGCTGCGGATGATTCGCGCGGGCGAACGCCAGCGCGGCCGCCTCCCGTTCCGGAGTGATCGCGATCGCCGACAATGGGGGCTTGGCAGCCACCTTCTCGACTCGCGCGACAATTTTCGGCCGCGATTTGTTCGACTTATCGGACGTGTCGTCGGACAGACCAGGACGTGTGAACACAACACAAGTCGCGAAGGCCATCGCGAACAGGGCGAGCCTGCATCGAGAACAAGAACGAGAATCTGTCCGGCGCTGTGACACGATCAGTTCTCCTGCAACTTCTCGGAGGGCGCGTCGGTCGTTTCCGGTGCTTCGAACGAGACCGCCGCCAGCATCCAGCCGGGCACGGCGACATCGCCGGCCGGGTCGGCCAACTCTTCCATGTCATCCGATTCGTCATCGCCGAGGCTCATCCCCGAACGCCACAAGGACACCAACTCGGCTGCGGCCGGATCTAGGCTGGCAACGTCCGTCCGATTTGGCGAAGGGATCGCACACAGGCACAACAGG
>JANMLE010000796.1:0-10108 GCA_031372385.1 Planctomycetota bacterium
GTCAACACCGGGGTCGAAAGGTAGCCGTGTTCGAGCGGCTGCATGGCGGACTGACGGTAAGCGTCCTCGGCGGCCTCTTCCTGTACCACATCGAGCACGTCGTCGTGTGTGATGATGCCGACCAGACGGTTCTCCTCATCCAGAACGGGGAGCGCGATGAGGTCGAACTTGGCGATCATCCGCGCGGCTTCTCCACGGTCATCGCCGACGCGCACGGCGATCAATTCGCGCCGCATGACATCCGCCAGCAGGGCGTTGGGCCGGGCCAGGATCAATTCCCGCAACGTGATCACGCCGTGCAGATGCCGGGCTTCGTTGACGACGAAAACGTAGTAGATCGTCTCGCTGTCGGGGGCCTGTTGACGCAACCGGCTGAGCGCTTCGCTGGCCGAGATGTTCTCGGGAAGCGAGGCGTATTCGGTCGTCATGATCGAACCGGCGGAGTTGTCCGGATAGGACAACATCTTGCGGATCTCATCCCGCTCGGCCTGGGCGATCAGGGGAAGCAGCGCCTCCAATTGCGGGCCGTCCATGTGTTCGAGCAGGTCGACGCGATCGTCGGCCGACATGGCTTCGACGAGTTGTGACAGGTGCCGGCGATCGACCGTGGCGACAAGTTCGATCTGCTGCGACGGCTCGATCGTTTCGAAGATCTCCGCCTGACGCTCGATGGTGGTCGATGAGAGGACGCGCCAGATGTCGGCCGGCGGCAGTCCCTGCAGCACTTCCGCGACGATCACGGGGTTCAAGACTTCACAGAACTGCTGCAGGCCGACGTCATCCCCCTCGGCCAGCATCAGTTTCAGATCCGGCTGAAGCAGGGGGTTGTAGACCAGTGTGCCCGCTGATGACCGGAGGCTGCTCATGGGGAATCTCTCACCCGGATTATTTGCGGCGTCGTAGCTGAGTTCGCAAGAACTCAGGCGGCTCTTCATAGGGCATGAATAATCCGGGCTAAAGCAAGAACCCCAACCGGAGCAACTCCGGCGGGGTTCGTGTCAGCAAATGATCAGGCGGCCTGCAATTCGATCGCTGTCCAATCAGCGCTTCGAGAACTGGAAGCCACGGCGGGCTTTCTTGTGCCCGTATTTCTTGCGTTCCACCATGCGGCTGTCGCGAGTCAGGTAGCCACCCTCGGCCAATGACGCGTGCAGATTCGGATTGATGGCTTCCAAGGCACGGGCGATGCCCAGCACGATCGCTCCGGCCTGGCCGGTGGTTCCACCGCCATTGACCCGCACCCAGACATCAAGCTGACCCAGCAAGTCGGCTGTCTTGAGCGGTGCCACAACGAGGATCTGGTCGCGCTCGATGCAGAAGAACTCGTCCATCGGCCGCCCGTTGACGACAAAACCGCCGCTACCAGACTTCAGCCGGACGCGTGCCACGGCGGTCTTGCGGCGACCGGTCCCCATGGCCACGCCGAAACGGTCGAGTTTGCCGCGGCGAATCACCGGCGCCTGGGGCTCGATAACCGTCGCCGGAACCGAAGTTTCCTCGTTGAATGTCAGTTCGCCAGGTACTGCGGGAGTCGTCGTATCGTCCATGGAGCTGCCAGTTCAGTTACGTTGTCATCAAAATAGGAATCGTCGAATCGCAGTGTCGTTCAACCACCCGCCACTACTTGGGCAACAGGTGTTCCGGGAATGGAAGCGGCTGTTGAGCCTGGAAGGTATGCGTTGTGCCCTTCAACAGCTTCAGCTTGTCGAGCATGTGGCGGGCCAGGGCGTTCTTGGGGAGCATCCGCTTGACGGCCAAGTGCAGAATCTCGGTCGGCTTCTTCACCCACAGCTCGATCGCATTGATGTTCCGCTGGCCGCTCGGCCAACCGGTGAACCATTGATAGCTCTTCTTGGCCATCTTGGTCGTGTAGTGCTCGTGGTCTTTGTGGACCATCTCACCGCCGGTAAACCGAACCTTGTCCGCATTGAGCACGATCACGTAATCGCCCGTGTCGACATGCGGCGTGTATTCGGGCTTGTGCTTGCCCATCAGGACGGTGGCCAGTTGGGTTGCCAGGCGGCCCACGATCATCCCTTCGGCATCGATCACGTACCACTTGGGAGAACGCGTCCCGCCCTGCCGGGTTTCCGCACCTTTGACAAATGTGGTTTGTGGAGCGATCACAACCGTCCGCCTTCCGTCATTTTGAATTCATTCACGAGGGGAAGTATTCCCACCCCGCGACAACAGACCATCATCTCGGGCGTGATGACACCACGAGGCCCACCCACCCGCCAGCAAAAAGACGGTCGTTCGGGGGAGGCGAGAAGGTAACGAGTTGCGGCAGGTGCATCAACCGTCGGAAGAAAAATGTCCGCAGCCATGTGTCACGCCCGCTCCTGGCACCCTGCGCGTAGCCTCTGCGGACGCAACGACGACGACAAACGGCGGATTCCACCGGACCAGCCGCACTCCTTTGGATCGACACGTCGTCGATTCCTGAAAAACGGGGGGCGCGAATCAAAGTCGTCTCAAGTCCGGCAGAAGGTGCCCGATGGTCGGTTTGCCAGCACCATGAAGTTACCGGCGCAGTAACCCGGAGCTTGGCGATGCCGCTCGGGGGAACGTGCAACCCGCATTTCAATTGAGAGTTGCACCACAAGGCTTTCCATCAGTTCATGTCAGTGGGTGACTGCCACGGCTGCGGGGACAGCGCAGTCGGCGGTGATTCGGAACGGGGCGGAACTGGTTGGAAAGTGTTCCCGGTGCCCGGCCGCCGCGCGCCATTCGTTAGAACCCGCAAACTTCGTCTCAATCTGAAAAGCCGGAATAGCCGAATAACGAGGAGACGCGCTACATTCCGTCGTTGTCCGCGTATTCGGAATCGACAGTGTGGGGCGAGTTGAAGACTTGAGGCTCGGGCTCATTACGGGCTCGCGGGATGAAGTCACCCAAGCCAGTTCTGGTGGAGAGAGGCGTCCATGCATCGCTTGAATGTCAGTCTACTGTGCCTGTTGTCCCTGTCATTTGCGGGCCCGGCCTTGGTTCCGACTGCGCATGCGCAGTCGGATTCACCCGGCGTCGCCACCTATGACAGTTACAGCGGGGGTGCGACGTCCGGGGCGGGAACCTACTTCAATATCCGGCACATGTCGGGTAACGGAGTGGGTTACCGAGGCGGGTACAGCCAGATTGGGGGAATGGTCCCGTTCTGGATGGGTGACAACGCGTTGGTCGCACCCGATGTGCGGCTGATGCTGGGCAACAACAGCCAGATCGGGGGCAATGTCGGTGGGCTCGCCCGCTATTACATCCCCGGCGCGGACCGAATCGTCGGTGCGGCCGCGTATTTTGATATGGACCAGAGCAACAACAATAACCGCTACACCCAGGGAATGTTCGGCCTGGAAACTCTGGGCCAGTACTGGGATTTGCATGCCAACGGGTACGTCGTTCCGGGAACGCAGGACAACTTCGTCGGCAACGGAATCCCGCTCTGCGTCAGCGGAACTCCTTTCTTCTCGGGCAACAACGTCGTGTTCCAGGGTCAGCGGGCCACAACACGCGAGCAGGCGATGAGCGGCTTCGACATTGAGTTCGGGATGCCCGTGTCACAGGCCACGCCGTGGCTGCGAGCCTATGCCGGAACCTATTACTACCACGCCAATCAGATGGCCACGCCGGCGCTCGACAAGGCGATTCCCAACAACGTCGAGGACAAGCCGTGGGGATTCCGCACGCACTTGGACGCCTGGGTCGCCGATGACCTGCTGGTGGGTGTGAATCTCACGACCGACCCGGTCTGGGGAACCAACGTCAACGCCATGGTCGACTTCCGCTTCTCGGGGTTCAAGCCGACGCGCTACTTCCCCCAGTGGACGACCAAGGAACGGATGCTGGCCCCGTGGCAGCGCAACTGGCGCATTGCCGTCGAACAGTACGGCAGCGCCGGCACCAGCGATGCCCTCATCACGGCCGTGAACCCCGCCACGGGCAAGCCGTACTTCGTGACGTTCATCGACAACTCCAACATGATGCCCGGTGCCGGCAACGGCACGTTCCAGAATCCGTTCCACAGCTTCAACCACCCGGGCGGCCTTCCGCAGTCCGACATCATCATCGTCGAACGTGGAAATTCGACCACGATCGATCCTAACACCGGCCTCGCCATCAATCCTTACACCGGCAGTATCACGTTGTTTGACAACCAGCGACTGCTGGGACAGGGTGCCATCACCAGTCCGCTGCCCCTGGCCGCCACCTTTGGTGGCTGCAATGTGAACGGGAGTTTCATTCTGCCGACGCTCGGTCCCGCCGGAGGACCTCATCCGATTGTGCAGAGCAATTCCGGCCTCCCCCCCGTCACGCTGGCCAACAACAACGAAGTGGCCGGCTTCACGATCGTCAACGACAGTGGCGTGGTGATCGGCGGCGATCCCAGGAACATCAACCTGCATGACTTGACGATCGTCGGTTCGGCGAATCCGAACACACCCGCGATCTCCATCACGAATCTCTACGGCAGCAACAACATCATCAGGAACGTCAACGTCCTGACTGCGGGTGGCATTGGCAACAATGCCGGCGGCGGCATCTACCTCCAGTCGGGGGCCAACGGCCAATTCGGGAACGAAGTCACCACTTTGACGATGACCAACGTGTTCATGAATTCCACCGCACCCTACAACGCCCAGGGGGGAGCGCAGCAGCCGTTCGGCATCTGGCTGAACGCCCCCGCTTCGGGTCCGATCCCGAGCGGAGGTGGTACGTTTAACGCGACCCTGACCAACGTCCACACCGACGGGAACGTGATCGGCCTGAAACTGACGGAAACCGGTCAGAACATGAACGTCAGGCTGGTCAACGTGACAGCCAGCAACAATACCGGCAAGGGCATTGAGGTGATTGGAAACGGTGGTCAGATGATTCTGACGGCCGACACGGTGGGCAGCCCCTTGCTGGCGAATGGCAACGGGGGAAACAACCTGGGCGTCACCATGACCAACGGTGGAAATTTCCAGGGTAAGTTTGTCAATGCGCAATTCAACGACAGCACGGCCGGATCGGGTCTCTCGCTGAGCCAGGCGGGTGGAACCGGCACCCTCACGCTGACCAACACCCAGTTCAATGGCAGCACCATTGACGGGCTGGCGCTGACCGCTTCGAACGGTGGCGTCATCAATGTCACGGGCACCAACGACCAGCTCAGCGGCAACGACCGCGACGGTCTGCACCTCGTGGCGACAGGAAACTCGGCGATCACCGCTGATTTCTCCAACAGCCTCTTCAACAGCAACGGTCGCGACGGGGTCTTCTACGATCTGTCTTCCGTCTCCTCGCTGACGGGGATGTTCACGGGCGATCAGGCCAACAGCAACACCATCAGCGCGTTCTTCGGCCAGATGAACAGCTCGACGGCAAACTTGACGATTGCGAGCACCTCGGCCACGAATTCGAAGGCGAACGGCTTTGTGCTCAATGCGGCCAATGGCAGCACCTTCACGGGCACATTGCAGAACGACAATTTCAGCACCAGTGGTGCCAATGGGATGCTGGTCACGCTCAACGGTCTGTCGACCGGGACATTCAACCTGACCGGAACGACCGTCAACGGCAACATTCAGAACGGTGTCTCATTCAGCGCGGTCAGCCAGAGCGTGTTCAACATGACGCCCGTGAGCTCCACATTTGACAACAACTTGGCGAACGGGTTCATCGGGGATCTGCAGACCGGCAGCACGGCCAATCTGACGGCAAGCAACACTTCCAGCATCAGCGGAAACACCCAGAACGGCGTGTTTGTCACCACCGCCGGAGGCTCAAATTTCAACGGCGCGTTCAGCAACACGGCCATCAACGGCAACAAAAACGGTAACGGGATTCAGTTGAGCCTGGCCGCTTCACCGGCCAGCACCCTGTCGTTGACGGGAACGACGTCGCTCAACCAGAACGGTGCGAACGGATTGCTGGTGAGCGCCACCAGCGGCACGATCTTCACGCCGACTCTCTCCTCCACGAGCATTCAGCAGAACACCCTGGACGGCGTGAAACTGATCGCCTTGTCCGGTTCCAAGATCGGCTCAGCCGGCAACGCGGGCTCCTTCACGGACGTCCTGATCCTCAACAACGGCACGAACGGTGTGGAAGCGATTGTCTCCGGCGCGGGGAGCAGCAGCGACCTGGTGTTCACGAACGCCCAGATCACCAACACGGTCGGCACGACACCGCAGGACATCGGCTTCCTGTACAGCGCGACGGCCGGCGGCAAATTGACGGCGGCATTCGGCGGTGGCAGCAGCCTGGCCAAGAACTCACTCAATGCCCTCAACGGAACGGTGGTCGGGACGGGAGCCGCCGGTTCGTCGGTCGCCAACATCACTCTGGATGGAACGAATGCGAGCGGCAGCGGACAAACCAACGCGATCCAGAGCGCCAGCGGCGGCGGCTTGTTGAACTTCACCGCCCAGAACGGCGCCACATTCTCCAACAGCGTTGCCGGTGCCGGCCTGGCCGTTACGTCAAGCGGCGTGAACACGGTGGCCAATGTGAATTTGGACACGATCACGGCGAACGGCAACGTGGCGGGCACCGGTTTTGGCGGATCGGCTCTGGCGGGTGGGACACTGAATGCGTGCCTCGATTCGTCGTCGTTCTCCAGCAACGCGCTGGGACTGGGAATCAACGTCTTCGATGCGGGATCGAAGGCGTTCTACGGTGTTGGCACGACGACGGCTGGCACCGGTGACACCGTGAATGGCAACACTCAACAGGGCCTGCTGGCCACAGTCAAAAATGGTGGCGTGTTGAACTATCGTTCGATCGGGACCACCTACAACACGAACGGGACCGGGGCGACGAAGTATGACGGCGTGGACATGCGGGTCGATGGAACCGGCGGCACGAACAGCTCCATTCGCGCCTTGTTCGACGGCGGTTCCGCCAGCAACAACGGTCGTGACGGGTTCCACTTCGGCGGTCTGACCGACGGAGCCAACACCAACAAGGGCAACCTGACGGTCAGCCTGACCAACGGCGTCACGGCGACCGGCAACGGTCGCTACGCGCTGAACTTCAACGCCCTTGGAGCCAACACCGCGTATCTGCTGATGGATGCCGTGACGCCGCCCGTTCTGACCGGCCCGATCAACCTCAACTACGCCGGAGCGACCACCGCGGTGTCCAACCTGACGGGAACGTTCCACTGGGACAATTCTGTCGGCAATGGCCTGACCGCAAACTTTAGCGGTGCCAATACGGCCGTGTTCTCGTTGGACGGCAAGGGGACCAGCACCGCCAACAACAACACGCTGGGCGGCATCAACGTCAACATGGACAACACCACGAAAGCGTCGGTGCTGATCCAGGGATTCTCGAGCATCAGCGGCAACCAGGGTGGCGATGGAATTCGTGTCAGCATGATCGATGCCGCCACAGGCACGGGTGCCATCAAACTGCTGGGAGTCCCGGGTGGCACCACCATGACCGGCAATGCCGGCAAGGGAGTGAATGTCCAGTTGGCGAAGGTCAACCTGGTCAACGGATTCAACTCCGCGCTGCCCGTGATCACGGGTCTGACCACTAGCAGCAACCAGGGCCTCAATGCCTGTCTGCCACTGCCGGTGACTCTGTCGTCGAACGCGATCATTCCGGCGACGGCTCTGACGGTCGACAACTTCAAGGTCGCCAAGAGCGCATCGATCACCGGCACGGGAGGCGTTTATGTCGACGGGACGAACGCCACCGTCGCGACCGGCGGCGGCTCGATCTCGAACAACACCGCGACCAACTTGAACGGGGACGGTCTTCACCTGTTCCTCCACAACGGCGCGCTCATCAGCCCGACCGCGAATGGCCTCAAGTTCACGGGGAACATCGCCACGGGCAACACCGGCAATGGGATCAACATCGACCTCATCAAGGCAACGTTGAATGACCTGAACCTGACCGGGACCACGACGGTCACGGGCAACACCCTGGACGGTCTGCACATCTCCCTGGATGGTTCGACCATGACGCGGACGGTGAACGTGTCGCCGGTGAATATCAACGCCAGCACCAACAAGCTGAATGGTGTGTCCGTCAACGCGATCAATGGTTCGAACGTCTTCCTGGACGTGGACAAGCTGACGGCCAACTCGAACACCGGCGGGGCGGGCTACAAAGGGAGCGCGCTGAGTGGCTCGACACTGAACGCCTGTTTCGACACCGGTTCGTCACTGTCCAGCAACAGCCTGCAGGGCTTGAACATCACGGTGAACGGAGCCGGTTCAGTCGGCAACTTCAACGTCAAGGGTGCGACCGTCAACAGCAACACCCAGCAGGGGTTGCTGGCCACGGTCACCAACGCCGGCCAGTTGAACTATCGTTCGATCGGGACCACTTACAACCTGAACGGGACCGGGACGACGAAGTTTGACGGTGTCGACCTGCGGGCCGATGGCGGCGCGGGTGCCACGAAGAGCACCATCCTCGCCCTGTTCGACAGCAGTACCGCCAACAGCAACGGGCGTGACGGGTTCCACATCGGCGGTTTGCTCGACGGGGGAACGACGAATGGTGCCATCCTGACCGTCAGCCTGAGCAACAACACGACGGCGACCGGCAACGGCCGCGATGCATTGAACTTTGATGCCCCGAACGCCACCTCGGCTAATCTGCTGATGGACGCCACGACCAATCTGGTCGGGCCAACCCAGATCAATGTCAACGGCGTCTCCAATCAGGTGGTCCTGCAACTGATCGGGACATCATTCAGCAACAATGCCGGCGGCGATGGGCTGAACCTGGTGTTTGACAACTCGGTCAGCGGGATCCAGACGGCCTTCGTCTCACTGAACGGCGTGGGAACCGAGACCATCGACAACAACAATGGCCACGGCCTGTCGGTAACCATGAAGGGCCTGACCAACGGATCGGTCCTGGTCCAAAACTACGCGAGCATCAGCAACAACGCCAAAGACGGCGTGTTTGTCAGCATGACCGATGTGAAGAACGGTGCCATCGAGATCCAGGGACAGAGCCCCGCCGCGAGGACCACGATGTCCGGCAACAAATTCGATGCGGTCGAAATCCAATTGCTCAGAACGAGCCTGATCAACAACCTCGCCGGGGTGAGCGCCGTTCCGGGTCTGACGACGATCAACAACCAGAGCCCGGCGGCGCTGAACTGCCTGCCGCTGCCGACGAATCTGCCGGTGACGAATCTCAATGTCATCCCGGCCGTCGCGCTCAAAATCGACAGCCTGAACGTTACGAACAGCGGTGCCTTGGGCGGTACCGGCGGCATCATCGCGAACGGAACCGATGCGACGATCGCCGCCAGCCAAGGCTTCTTCACCAACAACATTGTGGACGGAAGCGTCAACGGTGGCGGCATCGGCGTCACGCTCGCCAACAACACTGTGACGAACCAGACCATCGATACGCTGGTCTTCGACAGGAACACGGTGACGAACAACCAGGGTGACGGCATCGCGTTCAAGCTGACCAACACCGCCGCGGGTGGCACCCTGACGGTCAAGAATGTGAACTTCACCAACAACACCGTGACCGGCAACACGGGCCGTGGGATCGTGGATTCCCTCACGAACAACGGTGCCGCCAATTCGGTGATTGCGACCGGCTCGCTGATCACCGGCAATACCGTGAACAGTAACAAACTCGGCGGGATTCTGGATTCCATCAGCAACAACGCCGCGAGCGTCGTCAACGCCGATGGTCGTCACCTGAACAGCAACACGGTTTCAGCCAACACCGGCGATGGCATCGTGTTCAAGCTGACCAATGCCGCCGCCGGCAAGAGCATTTCGGCCAACAACCTGCAGATCAACTCCAACACCGTGACCAACAACATCGGCAGCGGAAACGGGATCGTGGATTCCATCATCAACAACGCCGCTGGTGCCACCGTCAACGTGTCGGCAACCTTCACACGGATTACCGGCAACACCGTGACAGGCAACAACGGGATCGGGATCACGGACACCATCACCAACAACGCCGCCGCGAACACCGTCAACGCGGCAAATTCGCAGATCAACGGCAATGTTGTGCTCAGCAACAAGGCCGGCGGAATTCTGGATTCCATCAACAACACCGTCGCGACCACGACCCTGGCCGACAATCGGCTGATCAACGGCAACAGGGTGAACAGCAACATCGGTTT
>JANMLE010000814.1:0-1243 GCA_031372385.1 Planctomycetota bacterium
GCAACGGTTCCCTGCCGCACCGTGTACTGGAACCCGGTGCTGACCCGGATGACGGCGTCGGTCAGCGTGATCGCCTGCACCGAGTCGACATGCACGACCGCCGCCGCGGCTCCCTTGGCCTGTTCGGGTTGCCAGGCAATCACGAGATCGCCCCCCTTGTCGACGGGAACTTCGATCGATTGCACATCGGCCACGGTGACCCGCCGGAAGACCGTCGACGATCCATTGATCCGGACCGACAGACCCTTCGCCGGCAGCGCGAGTGAAAACTTGCCACTCGGCACCGGCAGCAACGGCATCGTCAGCGAACCGGTGGAACCGGAGAGGCGCGCGGGGATCGAGAACACGAAGTCGATGACGTGCAGGCCGGGGCTGGAGATCGCGACCTTCGAACAGGCCCCGTTCACAATCAGCGGCGCGTTCTTGCCGTCGAGCTTTGCCGAACGCGCGGCCACCGCACCGATGGGCAGTTCCACCAGCAGTTGTCCGTCGACATAGCTGCGCACGGCATACCGCGCCGTCACTTCAACCGTCGATTCGTCGGGTGTCTTCACGTTGGGGATGATCTTGGCCGAGTACAACGCATCGACCACGCCACCATCGAACGGAGCCGTGATCTTGAATGGCTTGTCGGGATAGGCTTGGCGGTACAGTTCGACGAACTTGTCGAACGGCAGCAGGATCTTGTCGGCGGCGAGCGGATCGGTTCCCGCGTCAAAGGGAACGACCAGCGTTGCCGCCTGATGCGCGGGAGGGATCGGCGGCGTGTTCGCCCCGGCAGCCGCGGCTTGATTGGCGGCCGGTGGAGTTGCCGGTGGACCACCCTTCTGAGCGTACGCTTCACCGCCGAGCAACACCGTGGCGAGCAGCCACGCGGTCAGCGTCGCTCCAGCCGCGCCGGCGTTTCCGCCTGATGGTGCCGAGTTCCGCGCGCCCCATTGGCAACAGTTCCGGCAGCACGTCTGCAAGCACTGCACGATGCCGACCAGCAGCCAGAGACCGCACGCGACGATCACTCCGAAGAAGACGCCGTCGAGAGCCACCTGCAACACGTGCGGCACGAGCGGCAGCAGGGCCAGAGGCAGCGTCAATCCGAGCGCCGCGATGGTCGTCTTCGTCGCACAACCGGACCGGCGCAGCAACCAACCCGCCAAGGCCACGAGTGCCACGAGGAAGATTCGCACGACCGTGCCGGAATGTTCGTCGACGTAATCCAAGTGCAGCGTGATGCCGCCCCGCGCGG
>JANMLE010000828.1:0-17332 GCA_031372385.1 Planctomycetota bacterium
CCCGTCGAGGGATCTGTGCGGTTGGTCACGTGGCAAAGGGTTGATGCCCAGTCCCGTCGGACCAAATCGGCAGTGGAGACACGTCAAATCAGACCAATGCTCTGCGGGAAAGAGTCGTGCCGATGACTGTCGCTTCAATCGAAATGAGCCGGTTGAGGCAGGAAACCATCCGCGCCAAGTGCGTTCACCCGCGCGGACGATGGACTGAGTTTCCGCGTCAGGCGCTCGACGAATCCGTCGTGGCGCGTTTCGAACGGATCGTTGATACGCATTCCCAACGGCTGGCCGTGAAACACGACGAAGTGGAACTGACTTACGCCGAGTTGGATCGACGGGTGAATCGGTTGGCCCAGGCGCTGCTCGCGCAACGCGGACCGCAGGCCGAGCCGGTGGCGTTGCTGCTGTCGCAGGGATTCAACGCGCTGGTTGCCATGTTGGCGGTGCTCAAGGCGGGCAAGTTTTATGTGGTGCTGGATCAGGATCAGCCAAAAGGTACGCCTGTCGGCGACGTTGCAGGATTCGGGTGCCGCGGTCTTGATCTGCGAAAGCGGCCTGCAGGCGCGGCATCACGAACTGCCCACGCTGGTGACCTGCGTGATCGACGTTGAGGAAGTCGCATCGTTTTCAGCGGCTCGTCCGGGGCTGCCGCTGGGACCGCAGACTCTGGCGTTGATCACATACACCTCGGGTTCAACGGCAGAGCCGAAGGGAGTGCTCTACAACCACGTCAACATCATGCATCAGGCCTTCCTGCAAACCAACCTGGCGCACATCTGTCCCGAGGATCGGATCTCGCGCGGCCCTACGGCTACAACGGGGCGGTCAAGGACATCTATGGCGCGCTGCTCAGCGGCGCGTCCGTGTTTCCCCTGAACCCGCGGTGCGACGGTTTGACGCGCGTCATCGCGCAACTGCGCGCGGAGCGGATCAGGATTTGGTATTCGGTCACCTCCACCTTTCGCGCCCTGTGCCAGGCATTCACCGCGGCGGACGCATTGCCCGATCTCCGTTTCGCGCTGTTTGGCGGAGAGGCGATCCAAGCCCACGACATCGAGTTGTTCCATCGGCATTTCTCCAGGGATGCCGTGCTGATGCTGAACTACGGCATCACGGAGACTGCGGGAACCGTTTGTGAATTTCTGGTCGATCACGAGACTCGCGTGACGGAGTCGACGGTCCCCGCTGGGTATCCGATCAACGGCACGATCGTGAAGATCTTGGACGACGCGGGACAGGCGGCACCGACGGGCGTGGTGGGCGAGATTGTCGTTACCAGCCGGCATCTCACTCGGGGATATTGTGGGCAGCCCGAGTTGACGCGCCAGACATTCGTCGTCGATCCCTCGGACCCGGACTGGCGGACGTACCGCACGGGTGATCTCGGTCGGCTGGATGCCAGTGGCTGCCTGACCTATCTCCGACGGAAGGACGCGCGCGTCAAGATCGGGGGCCGTTTTGTCGATCCGGGCGAAGTCGAACGAGCGTTGCAGGCGATGGCCTCGCTGCGGGAGGCGGCGGTTGTGACGCGATCCGATTCTCGGGGCGAGACGTCGCTGACCGCGTATGTCGTGCCCCGCGTTCAGCCCGCGCCAACGGTCTCGGCGATGAGAAGCCAACTGGCGCAAACGCTGCCCGAGTACATGCTGCCCGCCAACTTCATGACGCTCGACGCGCTGCCGCTCACGTCGGGCGGCAAGGTCGACCGGCAGTCGCTGCCCGTCCCGGACGGGGCGCGGCCGACATTGGACAGCGAATTTGAGGCCGCGCGGACGCCGCTCGAACAACGCCTGCTCGATCTTTGGCAGGACGTCCTGAGTGTCGAGACGATCGGCATTCACGATGATTTTTTTGAACTGGGCGGCGACTCGCTGAAAGCCATGCGATTCATTGGTCGATTGCAGGCCGACCTGAGCGAGCCGCTGTACGTGATCGCGGTCTTCAATCATCCCACAGTGGCGGAACTGGCCGCGTATCTGGAGGCGACCCACGCGCAGGCGGTTTGCCGACTGACGGGCGAAGCCGCTTCGGCCGGCTGGACGATTCGGGCCGACACGGCACTCGCCATGCGGCTGACACCCGAGCAAGTTCGGCAGGTGCGCTCGGACCTGCGGAGCGTCTACACGGCCTCGCCTGCACCGACGAATGGCTCGAGCACCGGTCCCCGGCCGGTCTTCATCCTTTCGCCGCCGCGCAGCGGCTGGACGCTGCTGCGCGTGATGCTGGCGGGCCATCCCGATCTGTTCGCCCCGCCGGAACTGTACCTGCTGATGTTCGACACTCTCACCGACCGACGACTCCGGTTGAGTCACGGACAAACGGGCCGCCGTGAAGGTGTCCTCCAGGCCGTCATGACCGCGCGCGGCTGCTCATTCGAAGAGGCCGATTCCATGATGTGTGGCCTCGAATCAGCGGGCCAAAGCACGGGCGATTTCTATCAGTTGCTGCAAAGCTGGACCGCGCCGCGCGTCCTCATCGACAAGACTCCGAGTTACGCTGGCGACCTCCGCACGCTACAGCGGGCGGAACGGCTCTTCGACCAGCCGCTTTACGTGCATCTCGCACGTCATCCGCAGGGCATGATCCGCTCGTATCTCGACGCTCGCATGGACGAAGCGGGTTTGACCGCTCGGCCCGAGTCACTCACGCCGACTCAGTTCGCCGAGAGCCTGTGGCTGATCAGTCAGCAAAATATTGCCGAACATCTGCGGAGCATTCCACCCCGACGGCAATTGTTCGTGCGGTTTGAAGACCTGGTTCAGCAACCGCAACTCACCGCCGAACACATCTGTTTCTTCCTGGGGATTCCGATGCACGAGGCATTGCTGCATCCCTACGACGATGGCGAACACCGCATGACCAACCCCATTCACGCGCTGACGAAGATGATCGGCGATCCCAAGTTTCACTCGCACCGCGGCATCTCGGCGACAGCGGCAGACCGCTGGCGGCAGGGGACGCCCGCGGACACCCTGTGCGACGCGACTTGGGAGATGGCCGAAGTTCTGGGATACCGGCGCACACCACCGGACGAAGTGTGCCGCGCCGCGTGACCCACGTACCAGGAAGAACAACCGTGTCCACAACGCCAGTCACAGACACGCGCAGGGATGATCCGCATTCGACGTCCACGGAGTCCGCCGCGTGGCCGTTGTCGGTCGCGCAACAGCGGTTGTGGTTGCTGCATCGGATTCGGCCCGAGTAGGCCGCGTACAACGAAATCCGGGTTCTGCGGATCTGCGGACCACTGAACGTCTCCGCGTTGCGGGATGGTTTTCGTGAAATCGTCCGCCGCCACGAAAGTCTCCGCACCGTGATCGTCGTGCGCCAGAGTCAACCGACGCAGGTCGTCCGTCCGCCAGACTCCATCGAACTCGTCGTCCAAGACCTCCGTTCCGTCCCCATTGCAGCGCGGGACGCCGAATGGAAACGGCTGGCCGGTGCCGAGCAACGGCGTCCGTTCGATCTTGAACGCGACATGCTGCTGCGCCTGACGTTGCTCAGACTGAAAGACGACGAGCACGTGTTGCTGATCTTGATGCACCACATCGTTTGCGACCACTGGTCGATGCACAACCTGTGGCAGGAACTGTCGGAGTTGTACGCGGCGGCCTTGCAGCGGCGGCCGGCCGAATTGCCGAACCTGCCCCTGACCTATCGCGAGTACTCGCGCCGACAGCACGAGCAACTCGATGGTCCGCAGGGAGCCGAACACCTCCACTACTGGTCGCAGCAACTCGCGGAACTGCCGCCGCTGGAACTGCCGCTCGATTTTCCCCGGCCCGCGTCGCCCAGTTTTCGCGGAGCCCGCGTCCCCATCGCGCTGCCGCGGGAATTGTCCGCGGCGGTCACGGCACTGGCCCGACGCGAACGCGTCACGCCCTTCATGGTGCTGCTGGCGGCCTTTCAGACGCTGATGCACCGCGTCTCGGGCCAGTCCGATCTGACGGTCGGCTCACCCACAGCGGGCCGGTTGTCGGCCGACACCGAACCGCTGATCGGCTTTTTCATCAACACGCTCGTGCTGCGCGCCAACTGCGCCGGCCACCCAACGTTCCGCGAGTTTCTGCGTCAGGTCCGCGAAACGACGTTGGCCGCCTTGCAGCATCAGGAAGTCCCGTTCGAGAAACTGGTCGAAGTTCTGTCGATCCCGCGCGATCCGAGCCGGCAGCCGCTGGTGCAGATCGTGTTTGCCCTGCAAAACGGCCCGCCGCTCGTCATGCAACTCGACGGACTGACGGTCGAAATGATCGACCTCGATTTCGGCAAGGGCAAGTTCGACCTGTGGCTGAATCTCCGCACCGCGGCCGACGGCTGGTCGGGCTTCGTCGAATACAGCACCGACCTGTTTGAAGCGGCCACGGTGCAGCGACTGACCGGTCACTATGTCACCCTGCTGCAAGGCATCGTGTCCAACCCCGACTGCCGCCTCGGCGAACTGCCGCTGTTGACGGCCACCGAGCGAGATCAGTTGCTGGTTGACTGGAACGACACGCGCGTGCCCTATCCGCGCGATCAAACGATCCACGAACTGTTTGTCGAGCAGGCGGCGTCCACGCCCGAAGCCATCGCGGTGAACTGTGGCGGTGAGCGACTGACGTATGCAGAGTTAAACACGCGGGCCGAGCGGCTGGCGGGTGTCCTGGATGCGCGCGGCGTGGGGCCGGACACGCTCGTGGGACTGTGCGTCGTGCGGTCGATCGAAATGGTGGTCGGAATGCTGGGCATTCTGAAGGCGGGTGGGGCCTACGTGCCACTCGACCCGAACGATCCACCCCAACGGCTGGCGTTTCTTCAGAACGACAGTCAGACGCAGATCGTGCTCGAACGCGACGACATCAATGCGCCCGACAATTCTTCCAAGAACAACGCCGGAGGATGGGCACTCCTGCCCGTCCATTCTTCAACGCCAACGTCTTCCGCACACAAGCCGGACGGGCGGGCGTGCCCATCCGCCGAATCGCGCAATTGTCGCGTCACGGCCGAGCATCTCGCGTATGTGATGTACACGTCGGGATCGACCGGCGAGCCGAAGGGTGTTTGCGTGACGCATCGCGGAGTCGTGCGACTCGTGAAGGACACCAACTACGTCCGGCTCTCCCCCACAGACCGGTTCCTCCAATACGCCTCGCCGTCGTTTGACGCCGCGACGTTCGAGATCTGGGGCTGTCTGCTCAACGGCGGCCAGTTGGTCTTGCCGCCGCCGGGTGCCATGACGCTCGACGAGCTCGGCCGACTCGTTCTCCAACATCAGATCACCACCCTCTTTTTGACGACCGGCGTGTTTCACCTGATGGTCGAGCGTCACCTCGACGACCTGCGCGGCTTGCGACACCTTCTGACCGGTGGCGACGTCCTTTCGCCGACACATGTCCGAAAGGCGATCGAGCGGCTGCCAGACACCACGGTGATCTGTTGCTACGGACCGACGGAGAACACGACCTTTAGCTGCTGTGACGTGATGACCTCGCCCGATCAGGTCGGCGCGACGGTCTCGATTGGCCGGCCCATTTCCAACACGCAGGTCTACCTTCTCGATAGCGCCCTGCAGCCCGTGCCGATCGGCGTCCAAGGTGAGCTGTGCGTCGGGGGCGACGGCGTGGCGCGCGGCTATCATCGGCGTCCCGCCTTGACCGCCGAACAGTTCGTGCCGAACCCGCTCGGACCTCCCGGATCGCGACTGTACAAGACGGGTGACCTGGCTCGTTACCACGCGGATGGCACGATCGAGTTCCTCGGCCGTCGTGACCATCAGGTCAAGATTCGCGGCCACCGCGTGGAGTTGGGTGAGATCGAGGCGGCGTTGAATCGTCATCCCGCCGTGTGCCAATGCGTGGTGATTGCTCGGCCGGATGACTCCGGCGACACGCGGCTGATCGGCTACGTCGACTTGTCGGATGCTTCAATCGCGCCCGACGATCTGCGACGACATCTCGGCGAACGGCTGCCGAGCTTCATGGTGCCGTCTCGTCTAATGGTGCCGTCTCGTCTAATGGTGCTGGACGCGATACCGCTCACCTCCCACGGCAAGGTCGACCGCCAGGCCCTGCCCGCCACGGAAGGTCGCGTCGTCGCCACCGAAGTCGTCGCGCCGCGCGATCCGCTGGAACTGCAACTGACGAAGATTTGGGAGGACGTCCTGAAGGTCCGGCCGATTGGCATCCGCGACAACTTCTTCGAGTTGGGCGGACACTCGCTGCTGGCGGTCACGCTGTTCGACCGCATCGCGCAAGCGACCGGCCAGAACCTGCCACTGGCGACGTTGTTCGAATGCCCGACGGTCGAGCATCTGGCCGGCGTGCTCCGCGAACGGAACTGGTCGCCGACGTGGACTTCGCTGGTTCCCGTCCAGCCGGGCGGGTCGAAACCGCCGCTGTTTCTCGTCCCGCCGGGCGGCGGCAGCGTGCTGCGGTTCGCAGAATTGGCGAGGTGCCTTGGCGCGGACCAGTCGGTCTACGGGCTGGAACCCCTGGGGCACGATGACCGTCATCGGCCATTCGATCGCGTGGAAGACATGGCGTCGTGGTATCTGGAGGAAATCCGCCAGTTGCAGCCGACCGGTCCGTATCTGCTGGCTGGAATCTGCTTTGGCGGCCTCGTGGCTTGGGAAATGGCGCTGCAACTGCGCCGGCAGGGCGAACACGTGGCTCTCGTGGCCCTGCTCGATTCCGGTGTGCCCGATCATGGCCCGACGTGGTCGCTGACGCGTTCCCGCGGATACTACGCTCGGCGAATCGTGTGGGAACTGTTTGCCTGGAATCTTCCACGAGTCATGCACAAGAAAACCATGATGGGATTGAGGCGGTTTTGGTATCGCTGGCATTCACGCGGTCGCCGCCTGCTGCGCATGTTCGACGCACATCTCAAGGCTCAAATGTCGTATCTGGCACGTCCCTCTGCCGGTCGCGTGCTGCTCCTGCAGAGTGAGGAGAACTCGCAGAGAAGGTGCCTCCGCGAGCGGTGGGCGGAACTGGCCACCGGAGAATTCGACTGTGTCGTGCTTCCCGGCACCACGCATCGCGATCTCTTGCTTGGCACCCACTTCACACCGACGCTCACTCGTATTCTGCGTGAGCGCCTGGACCGCGCCCTGACCGAGTCGACCTCGGCCGAACCCTCCAGCGTTCCGTTCATCACTCCCTCGGATGACACGGCCAATGTCCGGGCCAGGCGGGCGGCATGAGACTCTGGAGTTACATTGTCAGAACTCTCGGCAGGCGCGGGTTGGCCGCGGTTGCGCTGAGCTTGCTGAGCGGTGCGACCAGCGCCGTCGCCCTCGCGTGGATCAGCAGGCAACTGGCAAGCAACCAAGCGCTGCCGTCGAGACAATTGGTGTGGCTGGCAGGTTGTATTTTGGCTGCGGTGCTGTCTGACCTGGCGGCCAAATGGCTGTTCACTCGCCTCTCGACCCAGGCGACCTGGCATCTGCGGCGCAAACTAGCCCGGCAGATTCTTGAGCGTCCGTTCGAGCAACTGGAACGGATCGGCACATCGCGGTTGCTGGCGGTGGTGACGGAAGACGTGACCAAGACCGCCCACGTCTTGACCGGCCTGCCCGCGGTGTTGATCGCGACCGCGACGGCCGGGGGGTGTTTCGTGTATCTGGCCTATCTGTCACCGTGGCTGTTGGCCGTCACCTGCGCGATCGCTGTGCCAGCAGCCTGGGGCGTGTTCGTGTTGCATCGTCGAGCCAGCCGGTGCAATCGCGAGGCATTCCGCAGGCGTGACGAGGTGTACGAACATTTCCGCTCGCTGACCGAAGGAATCAAGGAACTCCAACTGCATGCCGCACGGCGCGAGGCGTTCCTCACCGAACTGCTCGAACCCGCCCTGGTCGCTACGCAGAATCAGGTGGCCACCGCCCGCGTGTGGTCCCATCTTTCAGTCACGGGAAGTCAGGTCAGCATCTTCGTCCTGCTGCTGGGCGTTCTGATCTCGGCGAGTTGGTTCCCGTCAAACCCCGTCGTGTTGACGACCTTTGCCGTCGTCATGCTGTACGTGAAGACCGCAGTCCAGTCGGTGTTGAGCTGGCTGCCAACCTTGTCGGAAGCCAACATCGCCATCGGCAACCTGGAACAACTGGGATTCTCTCTGTCCACGCCGCAACTCGCCCCGCCCGAATGCGTGCCACCCGTCCGGCCGATCCACGACGTGCGGCTCGAACTGACGGGCGCGTGCTTTCGCTACGCGACCGATGCGGTGCCGGAACGCGATGCCGCATTCCAATTGGGGCCGATCGACCTGACGTTGCGGTCCGGTGAAGTGGCCTTCGTCATCGGTGGCAATGGCAGTGGCAAGACGACACTGATGAAACTGCTGATCGGGTTGTACGCGCCCGTCGCCGGCTCGATTCGACTGAACGGCACGTTGCTCGCCGACCATAATCGGGAAGCCTATCGGCAGCAGTTTTCGGTCGTCTTCGCCAACTTCCATCTCTTCGAGCGACTGCTGGCAGTGGACACTGAGGATCTGGAGTCCCGAGCGTGCGAGTACCTGGAGAAGTTGCAGCTCACTCCCCACGTGACGTTGTCAGACCGCAACCTGTCGACCACGCGACTGTCACACGGACAACGTCAGCGGCTGGCGCTGCTCACCGCCTACTTGGAAGACCGTCCGATCTATGTCTTCGACGAATGGGCGGCGAACCAGGATCCCCAGTTTCGCGACATCTTCTACCGGCAGATTCTTTCCGAACTCAAGGCCCGCGGGAAACTCGTCGTGGTCATCAGTCACGATGACCGCTACTTCGACGTGGCGGATCGGCTGATCCGGCTGACCGACGGCATCCTCGCCCCCCACGCGCAACCGCGGGCCGCCTGATGCCCGCTCGAAGTCAGCGGATCCGCAATGGGGACAGGTTCATTTAACGGCACTCGCGGTCCATACCTTGTCCCCTTATTCACCTTCAAGTCGGCCATCCTGCCGTCGGGCGAGGTGACAAGAAATCCACCAGTCCCCGAACCGGCGAATGCACGACTTTGTACGCTCGCGGTTGGCGTTGGGGCCCGGTATCTCGTATCAAGTCGCATTCGCAATCGCACACAGACGGCGACGATTCTGAAAGTGAGAGGCATGGACCGCATCATCGGCATTGATCTGGGGACCACGTTTTCGGCCGTCGCGCACATGACGGATGACGGTGCCAAGCTCATCCCCAACGCATTGGGTGACGTGCTGACCCCGTCGGTCGTGGGAATCGAACCGGGCGGGCAGGTGCTTGTCGGGCGGGCGGCGAAAGAGTTGCAGGTGACTCAGCCCAACCGCTGCGTCGGGGTCTTCAAGCGGTACATGGGGACCGACTGGACGACGAAGCTGGATGGCCGCAGCTTCACGCCCGAGAAGCTGTCGAGTCTCGTGTTGTCCGCACTCAAGCGGGATGCCGAGGCTTTCTTCGGTGAGCCGGTCCGGCAGGCGGTCATCACGGTGCCGGCCTACTTCAACGAGCATCAGCGGAAGGCGACGATCCGTGCCGGCGAGATCGCGGGGCTGAAGGTGCAGCGCATCCTGAACGAGCCGACGGCGGCGGCGATCGCCTACGGCTGGCATTCCTCCCACGACGAGAAGATCGTCGTCGTCCTCGATCTGGGCGGCGGCACATTCGATGTGTCGGTCGTGGAACTGTTTGAAGGGACGCTCGAAGTGCGGGCCTCATCGGGCGAAACATTTCTGGGTGGCGAAGACTTCACACACACGCTGGTCGCCCGCGTGCTGGAGCAACACGGCAAGGTGTTCGAACAAGTCGAGACGCGGTTCCCCAAATTGGTCTCGCGGCTGCGCCAGGAGTGTGAGCAGGCCAAACGGCGGCTGTCGCGGCTGGATGAAACCACGGTCCGCGTCCCCAACGATCAGGGCGAATTGGACGAGGACTCGCCCACAACCAAGGTCTCGCGCGAGCAGTTCGAGCGGTGGACCAACCACATTCTGCACCGCATCGAACTGCCGATCCGCCGTGCCCTCGGTGATGCCAAGGTGAAGCGCGAAGACATCGACGAACTGATCCTCGTGGGAGGCGCGACGCGAATGCCGCTCGTCGTTCAGCGGGCCACCGAGTTGTTCGGCCGTTCGCCGACGTGTCGCCTGAACCCGGACGAGGTCGTCGCGCTGGGGGCCGCGGTCCAAGCCGGGTTGTTCGCCCGCGATGCCAGCGTGGAAGACCTCGTCGTGACGGACGTGGCTCCGTTCACGCTGGGTGTGGCAATCTCACGCGACATCGGCGGCGAGCGGCAGGACGGTTACTTCCTGCCGATCATCAACCGCAACACAGCCATCCCGACCAGCCGCATGAATCGCGTCAGCACGACGACCGCCAATCAAACCGATGTGGCGGTGCGCATCTACCAGGGTGAGGGCCGCAGGATCGAGGACAACCTGTTTCTCGGCGAGTTCGACGTGAGCGGCATCCCGCGCGGTGCGGCGGGGCAGGAGGTCGACATCCGCTTCACCTACGACTTGAACGGCGTGCTGGAGGTCGAAGCCACGATCGTGGCGACGAAGAAACGGGTGACACACATCATCACGAAGCACGCGCGCGGGCTGTCGCCCGCCGAAGTCTCTCGCGCCGTCGCCGAAATGGCCGCGCTGAAGGCCCACCCGCGCGAGGAAGCGGTCAACCGCTTCCTGATCCGCCGCGCGGAACGCCTGTATCAGGAACTGCCGCTGACCGAGCGACGGTTTCTCGACAGTTTGCTCACCGGCCTCGAAGAGGCTTTGGAACTGCGAGACCCGGCCGCGATCGAATCCAACCGCGGGGCTCTCGAACGATTCCTCGACCAGTTCGACACTGAAGACCGTAACGAGGAGACGTACGGTGACGACTGAGACCATCTCCGTCGAAGCCGATGCGCGACGCTGGGCCATCCGCACGCTGGGCCTCGACAAACAGCCCGAGCCGCCCGATGCCGCCGCCGTACTGCGGCGGGTGACCGAATCCGAGTATGCGCTGTCGCCCGAATGGATCGACGCCGCACACATCGTGGCCAACGCATCGAGCTTCGATACGCGATCGACCGCGTTCAACCACGCTGGTGCGTTGGGGCGGCACGATCGCTGCCGCGCGGCTCTGAGCACTTTCATCGATCAGTTCTTCGACCTGCGGTGTGAGGAACGTCATCGCTGTTGGCGAATCCTCGTGACTGAGTGCGCCAATGAACCTGCGCTGGTGTTGTGGCTGAACCGTTTGGAACCGGGGCTCAATGTCAACCTGCCGCCGCTCACCGACAACCCGAATCACAGCCATCTCATCCAGACGTGTCGCGATGTGTTTCTGGCACGTTCGGTGACAGCCGCGCGACTACGGCGGGAGTTCTGCGAGTTGTGGCGCAGTGACGTTGGCATGTGGGAAGATGTCACGGATGAAGCGTTGGAACAATATCCGCAGTTCTTCGAAGCCGCCGCACCGTGGGTCGATGAATTCGGAGACCGCCGATGGCGCGAGTCATCAATGGAATTGAAAGCAGCACCGGCACGCGAGCCGTGGGCTGTCCCGCTGAAGCCAATTCCGCCGAGCCGTTGGGCTCGGTTCTCCGAACAGACTGACAAGTTCGTGAGTGTCGTTGTGACCGCGAGCATTTTCGGACTGGTTCTCGCCGTATTCTTTTGCCTCGCGAGCATCATTGTGGGTGGGCTATGGCACATGTTCTTCCCTCGCTTCAGGTGACACGGTTCGTTCACTGTTCCCTACTTCGTTCTTCATGCGTCGGCTTGCGTTTTGGAATTCGACTAATGACAACTGACACACCTCCTCCACTTGCCGACGCTGAACATTGGGCACGTCATTCGTTGCGGATCGACGACGTGAACTCAGCGCCATCGACCGCTGAATTGCTGCGCCGGGTGACCGAGTGGGAGTATGTCGTTTCACCGGAGACGGCCGACGCGGTGCAGTTGCTCGCCAATCCGGAGGGACTGGCGGAATCGAACATCACGGCGCTGGCCACTCAGCGCGGTTGCGAGCAACGGTGGGAGGCGCTCGTTGCGGACTTCACGAATGAATTCTTCGACCTCACGCCCGACCAGCGCGGCCAGCGCTGGCAGTTCTTGATGGACGAATGCCGGGAGATTCCACGGCTCGTTGACCGACTCTGCGACCTCTCGCTGGGAGTCGAGATCGCCGGTGTGCCGACATCGACCGACGATCTCATCAATGAATTGGTTCAAGCGTGCTGCAAGATCTTCATCGCACTGCCGCCGACCAAGATTCGAATGCGGCAGGATTTCATGGCGATGTGCCGCGCAGATCCCCACCCATGGGAAGCGGCCGCGCAGGAGCTTCAATCGACCGACGCCGACTTCGTGTCGCACATTGCACCGTGGGTCGATGAGGTGGCCAGCCTGCGCGAATCCGATGAGCGGATGGAGCGTGCCAATCACGCGGTGCGGTTTCGTGTTTCAGATCCAAAGACCCAGCAGCCAACTAACCGCCAGCAGGCATCACAGTTCCCCTGGTGGTGGATTGTCGTCGTCGCACTGTCGGCATTGTCGCGATGCAATTTGCAGGCTCCTTCCCGTTACGATCACAACAATCGGAACGCGCCGGGCAACACCCGGAGCATGCCGTATAACGCCCCGACCGTGCCGAAGGGCGATTTCCGGCGTGTCCCTTCCCCTGAACAGACACCCCGTCCGTCGCCATCGTTGATTCCACTGATCAACGAGCTTCGTGAAGCCGAACGGAAACGTGGTGGCCAGAAGCGCCAGGACTCGGAGGGTGAACCCGCGAAGTCCGTCCCAGACGGCTCCGCGCAATAAGCATCTCGGTTCCCATAACTCAGATCAGAAGCCATTTCAGCGGAAGCCACCCATGTCGGCCGACAGTCCCTCCCACCACGAACTTCCCGACGACGTGAACCGCTGGCCGGGCGATCCGGCGGCGGTGTTGGGTGTGGCGGCCGATGTTTCTCGCCGCGACTTGAAGCGGGCCTATTCGCGCTTGATCCGGCGGTTCAAACCCGAGCACGCCCCCGAACAGTTCCGACGGCTGCGCGAGGCGTTCGAGCAACTCGACCAACAACTCGAATGGCGTGAGTTGTTCGAGAGGCACCTCGCAGAACAACGCGGCACAGAGGGAGATGGTGACTGCGAGGAAGGTCGCGCTGCCGGGGACCAGCCTCGGCCTGCGGGCGACTCGTCGACACTGAACGTGCCGATATTCTGGCCTCTCCTTGGTGGCGACGATTCCCCCGCTGTCGACGCCGCCGACAGCAGGTTAACGAGACCGATTATCTCGGCGAACGAGGCCGATCAGCTCTGGCAGCAGGCTCTCGACGGGGGTGATCTGAAGGTGGCCTACTCGCGCCTGGTGGAACTGGCCCACCAGCGGCCTCCGTCGGAGATCGGCTTCGCGCGGCTCTACTGGCTGCTGACGATCCGTCCCGAATTCGACGCCAGTCGCGACCCGAGTGCGTGGCTGATCGAGGGCGTTCGCAATCACGGACTCAACAACCGGCTGTTGCCGATGTTGTCGAACGAGGTGATCCGCCGATTGGGGAACGTCCCACCGGTGCTGGCCGACAATCTGCTCGACGGAAGCCACACGGCCAATCGTCTCGTGGACCTGTTGCAGACGCGGTGGTTCGCCGCGCGACGTCTCAGCCGGTTCGACATTGTCGGTGCCGATGTCGAGCGACTGCGGACGCGGTTTCTTGACGAGCCGGTGGAGTGGCAGAGATTGCTCTGCGGCGCGGTGAGACAACTCGTGATGGTCCGCGGCGAACGAGCAGCGTCAATGCTCGCGGCGGTTCGCGAGGAACTGGCCGGCACACCGGCCAACGTTTCGTCCAACTGGCTGTGGGATTCGCTGGAGGCCATGCTCGCGCTGCATGAATCGTGGTTGGACCAGACGCGGGTCACAAGCAGCCGAATGACGATGCTTGTGGAACGGACGTGGGAATGCGCGCCGTATCAGGCTCGTCCCGAGCTGATGACCATGTGCGTGGCCCTGACCGCGGACATGCGGGCCAGTCTGGAAGAATTGACTTGGATTGCGAAGTCTGCACGCCCGCTGGTCCGTCGCCTGCTGGAGTTGCTGTACGAGCAGCAGGCCGAGTTCGGCGGTCAGGAGGATTCCCAGATCACACCCGCCGTCGAAGAAGAACTGCGGCGCTTCGTCCGGGGTGAACTCTTTCAGAATCTGGAATCGAGCGAGGCCACGGTCCTCAACTTCTGCCTGCGCGAAGCGGTGACTCCGCACGACGTCGCCGCCGCGATCGAACAACAGAGCGAACAACTTCCGGACGCGTGCGTCCGCCTAGCCGGGGTGCTCCGCAATCACCTGCCCATGATGTGCCTGGTGGAAGCACATCGCCTGCTGTGGTGAACCGAGGCTCGACACCGTCGAAGTCGGCCGCGACACACAGGCGCGATTGAATGCCGACGATGTCTTCAAGTTCTTCGAGTCTTTCGCGGCCGGGGAGTGAGCCAGTCGGCAGGAAATGGTCTACCCGTGGGACGGATTTCCAATCCGTCCGCCAACACCAGACAGATTGGAAATCCGTTCCACGTCATTGGTGGTTGATTTCCTGCGGACGGCCTGACGAAGTGTGAATCCTCACGACATCGTTTAACCCGGAGCCAACGGCGACGAATTGGCGGTGACGTGACGCTCGTCATCGCCCGGAATGAAACAGGTGAGATCGCGCATGCTGTACTCGGGAGCGATGTCGCCCAACGCCGTCGCCGTTGACTCCGGGTTAAACGAAGTCGGCGATTCGATGGCCTGCCGTGTGACTGCGGCGCTGCCGGACGATCGTTCTTGTTTGTGTTGATCTTCGCGCTGCTGGCATCTGTCGCCGGACCATGTCGAGCACTCGCGGCGAACGACGTGCTGATCCGGCTGACAACCGACGGCCACTTCAAGCAGCGGCCGTGCTGGTCGCCGGACGGTCAACACGTCGTGTTTGCACGGCACCGGGGCAACACCATCTTTCTGTTTCTGCGCGACATGCAAACGGGACAGGAAGAGCGGCTGACGTCGCATCCGTCGCCCGAGTATGACGCGGTCTTCTCACCGGACGGGAAGGAGATGCTGTTCTCGTTCGACAAGACGTCGCCGAACCAGGGAGACATCGAGGTCTACCAACTGAAACTCGCCGACCGCAAGTGGACTCCGCTGGCGACGACTCAGGGAGCTCTCTCGCACGAAGAGTCACCGTGCTGGTCGCCGGATGGAAAGCGGTTCGCCTTCACGTCGACACAGCATGGCAATCAGGAGTTGTACGTCGCCGACATCGCCGGGGGCGAATGGCAACGACTGACGGAAGATCCCGCGATCGATGCGCATCCGGCCTGGTCCCCGGACGGCAAGACGATCGCGTTTGCCACGAATCGCTGGGGCGATTTGGAGATCGCGCTGATCAATCCGGACGGCTCGAACCTGCGGCGGCTGACCGAGAGCCGGGGGCTGGACGACTACCCGGCGTGGTCTCCGGACGGTCGGTTCGTGGCGTTCCTGTCCAAGCGGGATGGCAACGATGAAATCTACGTCCAACCGCTGAACGGCCCCGCCCGCAACGTGACCCGCGATCCGGCCATCGACACGTTCCCCACGTGGACCGCGGACGGCCGGATTGGATTCGTCTCGAACCGTGACGGCGGCTTCGAAATCTACCTGCTGGACTGCCGGAAAAGCCTGTTGAAATAGTCGTTAATCAAGCGACCCCACCGAGCTTGTCCCATGCGCTGTCTCCTTCACTTCGCTGTCGATTTCTCCGTCAGGACGAGGAGATCGCCAGCGAATTGAAAGAGACAGCGAATGTCAGAATCGGCGACGCACTCCAAGGGACAACGATCGACCAGGGACTCGATCGTCGAGTTGTGAAGGGGCCAATGAGGCAAGCTCGGTGGGGTTTGCGCTATCTGAGAAGTCGTCGAGGAAGCCGTCAGTGAAATCGCTGCGTCAACCAGGACGTGTCCATCTCCAGCATCGCGGTCCGTTCGGGGCGGGTGAAGTAAAGATGATCCGCCGCTTCGATCTGTCGCTCGGTGAGGATCGGTTCGAGTTCCACTTCGCCAAATGCCTCGCGGAACTGGTCCGCCTCCGCTGGCGCGGTCGGCACACGCATCGGGGCGCTGGCACCCGATCCCTTCGCCGTTGGCTCAGGGCTAAACGAAGCAGGCATCTCACTTGGGGCTGTGTGCGGTATAGCCCTGTCGGCATGATGTTTCTCCAAGGGCGCGAGTCGCGATGGCCATCAAGTTTCAATGCGCGTGCGGCAGGAAGCTCAAGGCGGGCGACGAGTTGGCGGGGCGGCGCGGAAAGTGTCCGGGCTGCGGCACCCAATTCATCATCCCGTTTGTGGCCGAACCGTTGCGCAGCCAGCTTCCGGCCGACGAAACATTCGCCGAGTACATTCCGCCGCCGACGGACTCGGCGGCGTCATCGACAGACTCGGCGACGTCGTCAACCCTGTGGAGCGCGCTGCCGGTGATCGCTCCGATCACGGCGTCCGTCGGTGACGTGCTGCCGGTCGAGTTTGATTCGCGGCATCAGATGTTGTCCGAGGCACAGGTCGTCCCCGATTCGTCGCGCTGTGTGCAGTGCGGCATCTGTTCGCACAATTGTCCGATGGGAATCGACGTGCGCGGGCATGCGCGGCGCGGGTTGGCGATTCACGAATCGTGGCGGCTGATGCCGCAGTCGTGGTCCGTCGGCGCGCGTGACGACGTGAACCGCATCCGATTGGTGTTGGACGAGCACACGCTCATCGGCGCGCTCGTCATGCGTGAGCAAACCTGGTCGCACCCGTTGCAGCAACTCGTGATCGGGCAGATGGATCTCACGCCGATTCGCGGCGCGCTGCTGGCGGGCGGCGCGGCATCACTCGAACATCTCGCCGCGTTCCATCAAGATTGGCGGCAGCAGACGCGAAACAGATCCTAGGACCGTTCGAGAATTAGCTGTCGCATTGTCGCTGATCGCTCCGCGATCAGAACGTTGGATCGCGGAGCGATCCACGACAATCATTCGTCGAACGGCCCTTAACCCGGAGTATTCACCGCGTAGTAGCTGAGTTCGCAAGAACTCAGGTCGTGGTCAGATTGTGCGATGAATTCTTGCGAGTCCAGCAACGAACAGGGGGGCCGTCGAGCCGCGACCGTCAGGAAGCGGTCAAGCCCTCGCAGATCGCTCCCCGACGGTCGCGGCTCGTAAAGGGACATGAATAATCCGGGTTGGCAGCCTGTTGCAAAGACGTGGGGTACGCTTCCAGCGTGCCCGTTTGTCACGGGCCAGACCACGATATACTTCTCGCGACCCGGAATGAGTCATTTGCCGTTCGAGCCGTGGCCCGCAGGTAGCGGGATTAAAAAACCCCATACGGACGGGCGCGGCGCGAACAAA